>NZ_JBHVKN010000019.1:0-44420 GCF_042798075.1 Nocardioides sp. NPDC057772 | reverse complement strand
CGGGAGTGACGCTTCGCGCGACGTACGCGACGTCTCGGCGTCAGCGGGTTGTCATCCCCATCCGCTCCAGCGCGACCGACTCGAGGAGCTGGACGAGGTTGTAGAGCACCAGCGTGACCACGGTGATGATCGCGACGGCGGCCCACAGGTCGTCGAAGCGGGCGGCGGCGGGGAACTTCTGGATGTTGCCGCCGATGCCCTTCCCGGTCGAGAGCCACTCGGCCAGCAGCGCACCGGTCACGGCGCCGGGCACCGAGACCCGGGCGGCGGCGAAGATCGACGGCAGCGCGCCGGGCAGCGAGACCTTGCGGATCGCGGTGAGCCGCGAGCCGCCGTAGACGGCGACCAGGTCCAGCGACTGGGGCGAGGCCTGCGAGAGCCCGAACAGGACGGCGGCCAGTGCCGGGAACAGCACCACGATGATCCCGAGCACCACGACCGAGGCGGTCGAAGCGCGACCGGTGATCAGCATGACCACGGGCGCGATCGCGACCAGCGGGATCGAGCGCAGCAGCAGGGCCAGCGGCATCACGCCGGCTTCGACCGTACGCGACAGGTTGAACAGCACCGCCGCCACGATCGCGAGGGCCATCCCGGCGAGGAAGCCGAGCCCGGCGTCCTTCAGCGTGACCCAGGTCAGCGGGAACAGCTCCGCTCGGTGGGCGGCCGCCTCCGGCCCCGTGAAGAGGTGGTCGACGACGTCCAGCGGACCTTTCGCGACGAACTCGGAGACGCTGGAGAACGACACGAACGCCTGCCACAGCACCGCCACGATCGCCAGCGCCGCGACGGTGTGCAGCACCGGGCCGAGAACGGCCCGTGACAACGATCCAGCACCCGACCTCATCCGGACCTCCCAGCGACCCACGGCGTCACCAGACGCGAAACCAGACCCAGCAGCAGATAGCCGGCCAGGGCGACCAGAGCACAGACCAGGAAGACCGCCCAGAGCCGCTCCGGGTCGGGCTTGCCCTGCAGCACGATCAGCGTGCGTCCGACGCCACGGTCGGTGGAGCCGAGATACTCGCCGAGCACGGCACCCAGGATCGCCGTCGGCACCGCGATCTGCAGCGCGTTGAGGATCGCCGGCAGGGCCGCGACGAGGCGTACCTTCACCAGCTGCGTCCACACCGAGCCGCCGTAGACCCGGACCACGTCGAGGGAGGCGCGGTCGGCCGACTTGAAGCCCAGCACCGCGCCGACCACGGTCGTGAAGAAGACCATCAGCGCAGCCAGGAAGACGGACGTCTTCGAGGGGTCACCGGGCTGCTCGGCGCCGCCGAGGACGACGATCGAGATGCCGCCGACGGCGACCACGGGCAGGCAGTACGTCGTCACCGCGATCTGCATGACCACCGGCTCCAGCCACGGCACCAGCAGCACCAGCGAGGCCAGCAGCAGCGCGATCAGGTTGCCCCACAGGAAGCCGATCGACGCCTCCATCAGCGTCTCCCGGAGCACGCCGCCCCAGAACGCCGACGGGCCGGCCGCGGCCATCTCCGAGAGCACCGTCCACGGCGGCGGCACCGGCGTGAACCCGGTCCCGGCATCGGGCGGGAACCCGAGCACGGCCACGACCGCCCACAGCACGAACAGGGTGACGACGCCGATGATCCCGGCGAGCCAACCCGGCACCCGCATCAAGACTCCGCCTCGGCGCGCCCGTCGTCACCGAAGAGCAGCTCGGAGGCCCGGTCGGCGAGCGCGTGGAACTCCGGCGTACGCATCATCTCGGGAGTACGCGGCCGAGGAAGGTCGACCTCGATGATCTCCTTGATCCGGCCCGGTCGCGGCGACATCACTGCGACCCGGTCGGAGAGGAAGATCGCCTCGTTCACGCCGTGGGTGACCAGCAGGGTGGTCGCGGGCTTCTCGGTCCAGATCCGGAGCAGCTCCAGGTTGAGGTTCTGCCGGGTCATGTCGTCGAGGGCGCCGAACGGCTCGTCGAGCAGGAGCACGGACGGCTTGAGCGCGAGCGCCCGGGCGATCGAGACGCGCTGCCGCATCCCGCCGGAGAGCTGCGCGGGACGAGCCTTCTCGAAGCCCGCCAGCCCCACCAGCTTGATCAGCTCGTGGATGTAGTCCATGTCGGGACGCCGTCCGGCGACCTCGAAGACGAGCTTGATGTTGCCCACCACCGAGCGCCACGGGAGCAGCGCGTGGTCCTGGAACGCGATCCCCAGCTCGGAGTCACGCCGCAGGTCGGCGGGGGCCTTCCCGTCGACGTACGCCTCTCCGCTGGTCGGCGTCTCCAGACCGGCGAGGATCCGCAGGATCGTCGACTTGCCGCAGCCGGAGGGGCCCAGCAGGGCCAGGAACGAGCCCTGGTCGGTGTGGAGCTCGGTGTCCTTCAGCGCGGTGACGGCCTTGTTGCCCGAGCCGAAGACCTTGCTGATTCCTGAGATGTCGATGCCGTCAGCCATGACTACTTCTGGTAGTCCTTCAGCTCGGGGTTCTCCTCGTAGATCTCGTCGATGATCGAGGTGTCGAACAGATCCTCGACGCTGACCTCCCAGCCGGCGGCGGCGAGCGACTCGACGGTCTGCTGCTGGAGCTCCTCGGAGATGGTGAACAGGCCGTTCTTCTCGGTCTCCGGGGTCGAGATCAGCTTCTGCGACTCCTCCAGACCACGCTTGGTCTTGACCGGGTCGAGCTCGCCGAAGCTGGCCTCGAGACCGTCGGAGTCGCTGGCCGCCTCGTTGTAGTGGGTCGTGACGACCTTGACCACCTCGTCGGCGGGGTTCTTGAACGTCTCGGTCCAACCCTTGATCTCGGCGATGAGCAGCGCCTTGAGGAGATCGCGGTTCTCGGCGAGGTACTGGTCGGTGACGGTGTAGGTCTCGGCGACGTACGGCACGCCGTTCTCCGCGTAGGGCAGGTTGGTGACCTCGTGGCCGGCGAGCTCGACGGTGATCGACTCGTTGGTCAGGTAGGCCATGAAGCCGTCGACCTGACCCTCCATCAGCGGCGTCGGGTCGAACTCGACCGGGACGACGGTGATGTTGTCCTTCTTCTCCTCCAGGCCGTTGGCCGCGAGGATCGCCTTGAAGACGTTGACGTTGGAGTCCTGGACGCCGATCTTCTTGCCCTTGAGATCGGCCGGCTTGGCGATGTTGCCGCCGTCCTTCAGCGAGAGGATGGTGAACGGGTTCTTCTGGAAGGTCGCGCCGATGATCTTCAGCGGCGCCTCCTGCTCGGCGATCGCGGAGCCGACCGAGGCCGCGTCGTTGATGGCCACCTGGACCTTGCCGGAGAGTAGCTTCGCGACGCCGGTGTCAGGGCCGGAGATGCCGTTGACCGCGTCGAATCCGGCTTCCTTGTAGTAGCCCTTGTCCTCGGCGTAGAACTCGCCGGCGAACTCCTCGTTCTTGATCCACGAGTACTGCATCGAGATGGTGCCGAAGCCCTCCTCGGTGCTGCTGCCTTCGGAGTCGGAGCCGCAGGCGGCCAGCGTCGAGGCGGCCACGACGGACAGGAGGGCCGCGGCGGCCCGGAGTCGTACTGACTTACGTCGCGAGGTCCGAGAGGCGGGGGTAGACATCGAAACGAGTTCCCTTCAAGGAGTTTCACGCACAGGTCCCGGGGACCGTAGCGAGCGGAGGTTTCAGGTGCTGGCACCGGCGTTTCGGCGTTGTAACGACCTTTTCAAACGTGGTGTTCGATGCAAGGTCTATCCCGAGCCACGGCGTCCGCTGGACAACAATGCCGTGGTTGTTGTCTAGTTACCCAACGCGCGTACGCCGCATCGCATGTGCCATCCGACACACCGGATCGGCCGTTATCGGTTCGTGATCGCGCCGAGATCTTCCGGTGACCAACCTCAGGTCGTACGCCGCAGCAGCGGCGGGTGCAGGTGCTCGGCGGAGCCTCGCCGGAAGAGCTGGGCCGGCCGGCCGCCGTCGCGGGTCGTGGTGGCGCCCGTGGGCTCGAGGAACGCCTCGGTCTTGGTCACCTTGCGGTGGAAGTTGCGCGGGTCGAGCCGCGCACCCCAGACGATCTCGTAGACCCTGCGCAGCTCGGCGACGGTGAACTCCTCGGCACAGAACGCCGCACCCAGCGGTGAGTACTCCAGCTTCGAGCGGGCCCGCTCGACACCGTCGCGGAGGATCTCCGCATGGTCGAAGGCGAGCCCGTCACCGGCCAGCAGGGCGTCGACCGGGCACCACTGCGCGTCCGCCGCGTCCGATCCCGCCGCAGGTACGGGGAGGTCGGGAGCCAGCGCGAGATAGGCCACCGTCACCACTCGCGCCCGCGGGTCCCGCCCCGGAGAGCCGTACGTCGCCAGCTGCTCGACGTGCACGCTCCCCGGCCGCAGGCCGGTCTCCTCCGCGAGCTCGCGCGCCGCCGCCTCCTCCAGGCCCTCGTCCTCGAGGACGAACCCACCCGGAAGCGCCCAGGCGCCGGCGAACGGCTCGATGCCACGGCGTACGACCAGGGCGCAGAGCGCCTCGTCACGGACGGTGAGCACGACGAGGTCGACGGTGACGGCGACTTTGCTCACGTGGCCTGAGGGGTGCTCCATGAGGCCGATCATGCACCAATCGTCATCTTGACGACAAGCGCGCCACGCCTTATCGTCATTGTGACGCTAATAATTCGATGAAACAGATACGGAGTCCGAGATGGCCGACATCGCCCGCTACCCCTTCCTTCGCCACCTGCGCGGGAGCACCACCACCCACGTCCAGCACCTGCACAACGGCACGGTCCGCCACAGCGGCGTCGGCGTTTCGTTCTGGTACCGCCCGCTGTCGGCCGTCCTGTCCGAGGTCCCGGTCGACGACCGCGAGCTGCCGCTGCTCTTCCACGCGCGCACCGCGGACTTCCAGGACCTGACCACGCAGGCCACGGTCAGCTTCCGCATCGTCGATCCGGCCGCGGTCGCCGGCCGCATCGACTTCTCGATCGACCCCGAGAACGGCCACTGGCGCGGCAGTCCGCTCGACCAGGTCGCCGGGCTGCTGACCGAGACCGCGCAGCAGTACGCCCTGGACCTCATCGCCGCGCGGAGCCTGGCGGACGTGCTCGCCGGCGGCGTCGGACCGGTGCGCGACGCGATCGCCGCCGGCCTGGGTGGTGACGAGCGCCTGGCGGCCACCGGGCTCGCGATCCTGGGTGTGCGGATCGTCGCACTGCGACCCGAGCCGGAGATGGAGAAGGCGCTCCTGACGCCGACCCGCGAGCGCGTCCAGGCGGACGCCGACAAGGCGACGTACGAACGGCGCGCCACCGCGGTCGAGCGCGAGCGGGCCATCTCGGAGAACGAGCTGCAGAACAAGATCGAGCTCGCCCGCCGCGAGGAGCAGCTGGTCGGCCAGCAGGGCGCCAACGCGCGGCGCAGCGCCGAGGAGAAGGCCGCCGCGGCGCGGATCGCGACCGCTGCCGAGGCCGAACGCACCCAGGTGCTGGCCGAGGCGAACGCCCAGGCCACCCGGGTCACCGGGCTGGCGAAGGCCGATGCCGAGGCCGCCGCTCTGGCCGCCTACCGCGATCTGCCCGAGGCGGTCCTGCTCGGACTCGCACTCAAGGAGCTGGCCGCCAACCTGCCCCAGATCGAGCACCTGGCACTCACCCCGGACCTGCTCGCGCCGGTCCTCGCCAAGCTCGGCGCGCGGAGCACGGAGGCGGCATGAGCGTCGCCCCTCGCGTGGTGTTGGTCCATCGGGCGACCGAGCTGGAGGAGCTCGTCGCCCGCCACGGCACCCTCGGCCAGGTCGGCTTCTTCCTCTCCAGCAGGGGGCGCGATCTGGCGGAGGTGCAGGGCCGCCACGAGGCGCTGAAGGCGGCGATCTCGCAGGTCGGCGCCGCGATCCCGCTCGACTGGCGGCAGGGGTCGGTCGAGCGGAGCGACCTCGACCGGTTCCTCTTCGGCCCCGAGGACATCGTGGTCGTGGTCGGTCAGGACGGCCTGGTCGCCAACGTGGCGAAGTACCTCGACGGGCAGCCAGTGGTCGGGATCGACCCCGAGCCGGGCCGCAACGCCGGCGTGCTCGTGCGCTACCCGCCGCGCGCCGCCGCCGACCTGATCCGCTCGACCGGCACGTGCGAGGCGCGGACCATGGTCGAGGCGGTCGCCGACGACGGCCAGTCGCTGGTCGCGCTCAACGAGGTGTACGTCGGCCAGGCCACCCACCAGACCGCCCGCTACCGGCTCACCGTGGGCGGCCGGACCGAGTCGCAGGCCTCCTCCGGCCTGATCGTCGCGACCGGCACGGGCGCCACCGGCTGGGCCCGCTCGGCCTGGGTCGAGCGACACAGCACGCTCACGCTTCCCACGCCGACCGCCCCCGAGCTGGCCTGGTTCGTGCGGGAGGCGTGGCCCTCGCCGGCCACCGGGACGACCCAGACCGAGGGCACGCTGGCCGATGGCGCACTCGCGATCGACGTCGAGTCCGACCGCCTGGTCGCCTTCGGCGACGGCATCGAG
This sequence comes from Nocardioides sp. NPDC057772, assembly GCF_042798075.1. Lineage (NCBI taxonomy): Bacteria > Bacillati > Actinomycetota > Actinomycetes > Propionibacteriales > Nocardioidaceae > Nocardioides > Nocardioides sp. NPDC057772. The sequence continues at coordinate 37,993 of NZ_JBHVKN010000019.1, read as the reverse complement.
ACCGACACGCTCGCGCTGTCGTGGGGCCAGCGGGTCGTCGTACGCCGCGCGGAGCGCAGGCTGCGGCTGGTCTCAGGCTGAGGCGATCGCTCCCGCGGCCGCCGCGAGGTCGGCCACGCCCGCGGCGAGCTCGTCGGGCCGGTCCGTGGCCAGGTCCAGGTGGAACCCGAACAGCGAGGAGTCGACGAGGGTGACGATCCGGCCGGCGCGGTCGGGCGGGGCGCCACAGGCGGTGATGTAGTCGCGCAGCGCGGCGTACCACAGCTCGTTGGTCTCCCGGACGACCGATCGGTAGGGCTCCATCCCGATCAGGCCGGTCGCGGCCGCCTGCAGGTAGATCTGCAGGCAGCTGTGCAGCGGGTCGGTGCGGTAGGCCCGCCACAGCGCCTCCACCCCGGCGCGCACGTCCTCGGCCGGTTCCAGCGCCGCGACCGCCGCCACGGAGAGCTCGTTGGTGCGCGCGACCACGGCGGCGACCAGCTCGTCGCGGCCGCCGAAGTGGTAGATCAGCATCCGGTCGCTGGTGCCGATCGCGGCGGCCAGCGGACGCAGGGTCAGCCCGATCAGCCCGTGCTTGTGCACGTGCTCGACCACCTGCTCGAGGAGCTCCTCCTTGCGGTCCATGGAAAGCATTATGCCGAACATGTAGCGACTGCTACATTTCTCTGATGTAGCAGTCGCTACACCCGCTCCAGGAGGACCCCACCCATGTACGCCGCCACCCTGCTCGTCGTCGCGATCGCGATCGAGGTCGCCAGCACCGCGCTGCTCCCCCGCACCGAGGGATTCCGCAACCTGCCCTGGTCGATCGCCGTCCTGGCCGGCTACGGCGTCTCGATCTGGCTCCTGTCCGTGGTCGTGGAGCGGATGCCGGTCTCGGTGGCGTACGCCATCTGGTCAGGCCTCGGCACCGCCCTGGTCGCCGGCATCGGCGTGATGTTCCTCGGCGAGCACCTCACCGCGGCGAAGGCCGGCTTCCTGGCGATGATCGTCGTGGGGGTCGTCGGCCTGAACCTGTCCGGCGCTCACTGAGCCGGACCGGGTCAGATCGCCGCTGCCGCGGCCCGGCCCGCCGTACGTCCTGAGAACAGGCAGCCGCCGAGGAACGTGCCCTCGAGCGCGTTGTAGCCCATCATCCCGCCGCCGCCGAAGCCGGAGACCTCGCCGGCCGCGTAGAGCCCGGGCAGCGGGGTCCCGGCCGAGGTCAGGCAGCGGCCCGACAGGTCGGTCTCGAGCCCGCCGAGGGTCTTGCGGGAGAGGATGTGGAGCTTGACCGCGATCAGCGGGCCGGCCTCGGGGTCGAGGATCCGGTGGGGCCTGGCGGTGCGCTGCAGCTTGTCGCCGCGGTAGTGGCGGGCGGCGTACAGCGCGGTGATCTGGGCGTCCTTGGTGAAGTTGTTGGCGATCTCGCGGTCGCGCGCCTCGATGATCCGGCGCAGCTCGGCCTCGTTGATCTCCGGGCCGGTCGGCTCCTTCTCGGCGAGGCCGTTCATGCCGTGGACCAGGGCGGTGAGGTTCTCGGCGACCACGAAGTCCTCGCCGTGCTCCATGAACCGCTTCACCGGGCCCGGCCCCTTCCGCGCCCGCTCGGCGAGCAGCTTGAGGTCCTTGCCGGTCAGGTCGGGGTTCTGCTCCGAGCCGGAGAGCGCGAACTCCTTCTTGATGATCTTCTCGGTCAGCACGAACCAGGAGTAGTCGTAGCCGGTCTGGCGCAGGTGCTTGAGCGTGCCGAGGGTGTCGAAGCCGGGGAAGAACGGCGCCGGCAGCCGCTTGCCGGTCGCGTCCAGCCACAGCGACGAGGGGCCGGGAAGGATCCGGATGCCGTGGTTGGCCCAGATCGAGTCCCAGTTGCGGATGCCCTCGACGTAGTGCCACATCCGGTCGTCGTTGATGATCCGGGCGCCGGTCGCTCCGGTGATGGCGAGCATCCGGCCGTCGACGTGCGCGGGCACGCCGGAGACCATCGACTGCGGCGGGGTGCCGAGGCGGGCCGGCCAGTGCTTGCGGACCAGGTCGTGGTCTCCGCCGATACCGCCGGAGGTGACGATCACGGCCTGGCCGCCGAGCTCGAAGTCGTCGACCTCCGTGCGCGAGGACGCCTGCCCACGCTCGATGTCACTGGGCTCGAGCACCTTGCCGCGTACGCCGACGACGGCCCCGTCCTCGACCACGAGGTGGTCCACGCGGTGCCGGAAGGCCAAGGTGATCCGGCCGGTGTCGGCGTGGGCACGCACCCGGCGCTCGAACGGCTCGACCACTCCCGGTCCGGTCCCCCAGGTGATGTGGAAGCGCGGCACCGAGTTGCCGTGACCGTCGGCGCGGCCGTCACCGCGCTCGGCCCAGCCGACGACCGGGAAGATCCGGTGGCCCATCTGGTGCAGCCAGGACCGCTTCTCCCCCGCCGCGAAGTCCAGGTACGCCTCGGCCCACCGCCGCGGCCACAGGTCCTCGTCGCGGTCGAACTGGGCCGATCCCATCCAGTCCTGGAGCGCCAGCTCGGGTGAGTCCTTGATCCCCATCCGGCGCTGCTCGGGGCTGTCGACGAGGAAGAGTCCGCCCAGGCTCCAGAAAGCCTGGCCGCCGAGCGACTGCTCTGGTTCCTGGTCGACGAGCAGAACGCTCTTCCCCGCGTCGGCGGCCTCGGCCGCCGCCACCAGGCCGGCGAGGCCGGCTCCCACCACGATCACGTCGGCGCGCTTCGTCATGTCCGCAGATCCTGCCACCTTCGATACCGGTGGGTACATGGAACCTGTCGTCCGACCGTTCCGCCAGGTGGACAGATGTCGGACTCGCACCCCGAAGCCGCCGCCGATCGAGGTCGGAGCGGATAGATTTTTTGCCTGTGATCGACCCCAAGGTGACCGCTCGAAGGCAGCAGAAGTGGGTCCAACGCGGCATCGACCGCACCGAGGCCTGGCTGGCCCGCAGCGGCAGCAGCCTGGGTCCGCTGATCCCGCACATCGCCTCGTCGATGGTGCTCGTCGGGGACGAGGACCGCGGCTGGATCCCGCAGGGCCTGGCCTACTCACCCGAGGCAGACCTGCTCCTGCAGGGCTACTACGGCGACAAGCTCGGCTCGGCCCTCGCCCTGGTCGACAAGCCGTCGGGCGAGCTCATCAACGCCGTCTACCTGGGCGGGCCGAAGGGCAGCGTGAGCGGCCCGGTCAACGCTGGCGGCGTCGCGGTCATCGGCGACGAGGTCTACGTGTGCCGCGAGGGCAACCCACCCCGCCTCTACCGCTATTCACTGACCCAGATCATCCACGCCGAACCGCTCTCGACGGTCTCCACCGTCGCCCCGCTGATCGCCCTCGCCGCCGGCTCCTACCTTGCCGCCGGCAAGGACCTGCTCTACGTCGGCTCCCACGCCAACAACCGCCTCTACAAGTACATCCGCAAGGACGACTCCTGGCAGATCAAGACCCCGATCGGCGTGCGCACCCCCGTCGGCACCCAGGGCGTCGTGGTCCGTGAGGAGGAGTACGTCTTCAGCGTCTCCCGCGGCCCCGCCAAGCGCAGCCAGCTGATCGTGCAGGACCGGGTCACGATCCGTCCCCGCGCTCTGCAGTGGCTCCCCAACCTGGCCGAAGGCATCGCCGAGGTCGGCGACGAGTTCTTCGTGACGTACCAGTCGGGCGCGCGGCCCTACTCCCGCGGCAACTCGACCCGAGGTCAGGCCTGGCCCTCGGCCCACATGACCCGCACTCCTCTGGCCAAGCTCGGCCTGGAGCCGCGGAAGCCGTCGGAGATCTGATCAGGCCGGCCAGTCGGTGATGTCGGCGTACTCCTCGCCGTGCCGCTTCAGCCACCCCGCGACGTAGGGGCAGTGCGGAATGATCCGCTTCCCCTTCGCCTTCACGTCGGCCAGCGCGAACGCCACCAGCTTCGAGGCGAGTCCCTGCCCGTTGTAGGCCTCCCCGACCTCGGTGTGCACGAAGTCCACGTGCTCGTCGTCGGGCAGCCGGTAGGCCGCCAACCCCGCAACGGTCTCCCCGTCGCGGATCTCGTAGCGGTGCCGGGCCGGGTTGTCTACGTACTCGATGTCGCTCACGCAGACATTCTCACTGCTCGTCCCAACGCTCGCCACGGGTGGTCGTCTCAGCGCCGCGTGCCGAGCCAGCGGGGCGTGGCGGCCCGGTAGGATTCGTACGCCTCGCCGAAGCCCCACGACAGAGCCTGCTCCTCGGCAGGAATCTGGGTGCGGTCGATGACCGCGACGAAGGCCGCGACGGGGACGAACGAGAGCAGGCCACCCCGAAAGACCGCGTGGGCGGTGAGCAGACCGGCCATGCCGACGTACATCGGATTGCGGGTGTAGCGGAACGGCCCGTCGGTGACGACCGCGGTGGCGCGCTCCGGTTCGAGCGGGTTGAAGGTGGTGTCCTTGTGCTTGAAGGCACGAGCCGCGCTGCCCGCGACATACACCGACCCGGCGGCCACCAGCCCGGCCGCGAGGGACCGTGCCATCGTCGGCCGGCGACCCCGGGAGAGCAGATGCTGGGCGACCAGGCCCACGGCGACATAGACGGGCGGCGGCACCTTCGGCATGCCTCCACCGTAGCCCCGACCCGGGCGCCGGCACCCCCTCTGTCTTGGGTAAAGGGAGGTCAGTGCAGCAGTGCGCGGACCAGCCGCTCGGCGACGTCCGGCGCGGGCTCGGTGCGCTCGAGGGAGTGGAGGACGAATCCACCGACCAGGGCGCGTACGAACTCCTTGACCGGGAGGTCGGCGGGCAGCTGGCCGGCCGCCACTGCGGCCTCGATGCGGGTGGAGACGGTGGCGGTGATGCCGAGGGCGTCGTTGAGCCGGGTGCCGATGTCGGGGCTCTCGCAGGCGGCCGCGACGAGAGAGCGGACCAGGCCGTCATTGCCGGGTTCGGCGACGAGATCGATGAGGCTCTGCATCCAGGCGATGAGGTCGGCACGGATGTCACCGGTGTCAGGAACCACCGGGTGGTCCGGCAGCAGCTTGTCCTCGATCAGTGCGTCGGCGACGACGGCGCTCTTCGAGGACCACCAGCGGTAGATGGTCTGCTTGGAGACACCCGCCTCGGCCGCGATGCCCTCGACGGTGAGGTGGTCATAGCCTTGGGTCGCGAAGAGCCGCCCGGTCGCGTCGAGGACTGCCATCCGAGCCTCTTCGCTGCGTACAGCACCTCGACGGCGCACTCCTGCTGACGCTGGCATGAACGGCATCTTAAGAGCCCGGATCACCTCATGGCCAAGGCACAGGTGTGACCCATCACTCGCTCAGCGACTCTTGTCCAGCGGCGATCAGGTGATTAACTGGACGCACCGTTGCGAATTACCGGAGGGATGCCGCCATGGCGGAGCTGTTGTATCGATTGGGCAAGACGGCCGCGCGCCGCGCCTGGCTTGTGATCCTCGCCTGGGTGCTGGCGCTGTCCGGCGCTGCCGGGGCGTACGTCGCCTGGTCCGGCGAGCTCACCACCAGCTTCGACATCCCGGGGCTGCCCTCGTCGAAGGTCGTCGACGAGCTCCAGAAGGACCTGCCCGACCTGGCCGGCGGCTCCGGCACCATCGCCTTCCAGACCAAGGACGGCACCCCGCTCAGCGCGACCCAGAAGAAGGAGATCCAGGCGCTCATCACCAGCGCCGAGGACCTTCCTGACGTCGCCGCGGTCACCGACCCCTTCCAGACCGAGGCCCAGCGCGAGGCGCAGGCCGAGAAGGTCGCCGAGGGCCAGGCCCAGCTCGAGGCCGGCCGGACCCGTCTCGACAGCGCCCAGGCGAAGCTCGACAAGGCGCAGAGCGACATCGACAAGGCTCGCGCCCAGCTGCAGGCCGCCGGGATGCCGACCACCCAGATCGACGCCCAGCAGGCTGCCATCGACAAGCAGCAGGCAAAGCTCGACGACAGTGCCGCCGACCTCGAGGCCAACACCGCCAAGGCCCAGAACGGCGCCGAGCTCCTCGAGCTCGCAGACGGGATCCGGATGGTCTCCGCCGACGGTTCGGCCGCCCTGGTCAACGTCGCCTACTCGGTCGGTCGCCTGGAGATGTCGGAGGAGACCAAGAAGGCCACGGTCGACCACTTCACCGACAACCCGATCGACGGCGTCGAGATCGGCGTCTCCTCCGACATCTCCCAGGAGGCGCCCAACCCGATGGGTCCGGGCGAGATCGTCGGTGTCGGGGTCGCCGCCGTCGTCCTGCTGGTCATGCTCGGCACCATCATCGGCGCCGGCGTCCCGCTGGTCACCGCACTGACCGGGGTCGGCATCGGAGCGCTCGGTGCCCTCTCCCTCTCCGGTGTCGTGCAGATGGCCTCGATGACCCCGATCCTGGGGCTGATGCTCGGCCTGGCCGTCGGCATCGACTACTCGCTCTTCATCCTCAACCGCCACCGCAAGCAGCTGCTCCACGGCTCCGACGTCACCGAGTCGATCGCGCTCGCCAACGGCACCGCCGGCACCGCCGTCGTCTTCGCCGGGTCCACGGTGATCGTGGCGCTGGTCGCCCTCAACATGACCGGCATCCCGTTCCTCGGCCTGATGGGCTCGGTCGGCGCCGCCTGCGTCGCGATCGCGGTCCTGGTCGCCATCACCCTGACCCCGGCCATCCTCGGCCTCGTCGGCGGCCGCATCGTCTCCAAGCGCGCCCGGAAGAAGGTCGCGAAGCAGGACGCCGCCGAGGCCCACGCCAAGCCGATGCCCACCTGGCGTGCGCTGGTCACGGTCGTCGCCTCCGTGGTCGCCCTGCTCGCCCTCGCGGTCCCCGCCCTCGACATGCGCCTCGGCCTGCCCGACGGGGGCTCCGAGCCCGAGGGCTCGCTGGCCAAGACCGCCTACACGATCACCGAGGACAGCTTCGGTCCCGGCGCCAACGGCCCGCTGCTGGTCGCCGCCGAGCTTCCCGAGGGGCTTGACGAGGCCGGTGTCCAGCAGGCCCAGCTGACGGTCGCCAAGGCGCTGGCAGACCTCGACGACGTACGCGCCGTGGCGCCGGCCGCGGTCTCCGAGAACGGTCGCACGGCAGCCTTCCAGGTCGTGCCCGAGGAGGGCCCCAACAGCGTCTCCACCAACGAGCTGGTCAACGCGATCCGTGACATGCCGCCGGTGAACGGCGACATCACCCTGGGCGTCGCCGGTGCCACCGCGGTCGCCATCGACGTGTCGCAGGGCCTCAACGACGTACTCCTCCCCTACCTCGGCGTCGTCGTCGGCCTCTCCCTGCTCATCCTGATCCTGGTCTTCCGCTCGATCCTGGTCCCGCTCATCGCGACCGGTGGCTTCGTGCTCTCGCTGCTGGCGACGTACGGCGTGGTGGTCGCGGTCTTCCAGAAGGGCATCGGCGCCGAGTGGATCGGCATCGACAGCACCGGCCCCATCCTGAGCTTCCTGCCGATCCTGCTCGTCGGGATCCTCTTCGGCCTCGCCATGGACTACCAGCTGTTCCTGGCCTCCGGCATGCGGGAGGCGTACGTCCACGGCGCGCCGGCCCGCGTCGCGGTCGCCCAGGGCTTCCGTGCCGGGCGTTCGGTGGTGATCGCGGCCGGCCTGATCATGGTCTCCGTCTTCGGCGGGTTCATCTTCGCCGAGTCGGTGATGATCCGCTCGATGGGCTTCGGGCTCGCGCTCGGCGTGCTGCTGGACGCCTTCATCGTCCGGATGCTGCTGATGCCGGCGCTGATGCACCTGCTCGGACGCTCGGCCTGGTGGCTGCCGAAGTGGCTCGACCGCATCCTCCCCAACGTGGACGTCGAGGGTGCCGCGCTCGAGCGCGCCCACGGCGGCTCCGCAGACGCCGGAGAGGCCACGGTCACGCGCGAGAAGGTCTCGGTCTGAGGAGGTTGTGAAGCTGAGAGTGACCCATAGGCCACGCTCAGCTTCACAACTCCGGACCGTCGGTGGCCCCCGGTAGGGTCACCTGCGTGAGTGAGTTGACCCCGGAGCTGGATGTCCTGCGCCGTGTCTTCGGCTATGACGAGTTTCGCGGTGACCAGGCCGAGATCGTCGCGCACGTGGCCACGGGCGGTGACGCCCTCGTCCTGATGCCGACCGGCGGCGGGAAGTCGCTGTGCTACCAGATCCCGTCGCTGGTGCGGCCGGGGACCGGGGTGGTCATCTCGCCGCTGATCGCGCTGATGCAGGACCAGGTCGACGCGCTGTCCGCGCTCGGTGTGCGCGCCGGGTTCCTCAACTCCACCCAGATGCCGCACGAGCGGCAGCAGGTGGAGCAGGCACTGCTGGCCGGCGAGCTCGACCTGCTCTACCTCGCCCCCGAGCGGCTGCGGGTGCCGGAGACCGGCCGGTTGCTCGACCAGGCCAAGATCTCGCTGTTCGCGATCGACGAGGCCCACTGCGTCTCGCAGTGGGGTCACGACTTCCGGCCCGACTACCTGCAGCTCTCCCACCTGCACGAGCGCTGGCCGGAGGTGCCGCGGATCGCGCTGACCGCGACCGCGACTGCGGAGACCCGACGGGAGATCGCCGCCCGGCTTGACCTGGAGGACGCCCGCCACTTCGTGGCCTCGTTCGACCGTCCCAACATCCAGTACCGGATCGCCCCGAAGGACAAGCCCGCCAAGCAGCTCGTCGACCTGATCCGCACCGAGCACCCGGGTGAGGCCGGCATCGTCTACTGCCTCTCCCGTGCCTCCGTCGAGCGCACCGCCGCCTCCCTGGTCGGCCAGGGCATCCCCGCGCTGCCCTACCACGCCGGCCTCGACGCCCGCACCCGCGCGGAGAACCAGTCCCGCTTCCTGCGCGAGGACGGCATCGTCATGGTCGCCACCATCGCCTTCGGGATGGGCATCGACAAGCCGGACGTGCGTTTCGTGGCCCATCTCGACCTGCCCAAGTCGGTCGAGGGCTACTACCAGGAGACCGGCCGGGCCGGGCGCGACGGCCTGCCGTCGACCGCGTGGCTGGCCTACGGGTTGGCCGACGTCGTCCAGCAGCGGCAGATGATCGGGACCTCCGAGGGCGACCGGGCCCACAAGCACCGGCTCGGCCAGCATCTCAACGCGATGCTGGCGCTGTGCGAGACCGTCGACTGCCGGCGGGTGCAGCTGCTGCGCTACTTCGGCCAGGCCGCCGAGCCCTGCGGCAACTGCGACACCTGCCTGACGACACCGGAGTCGTGGGACGGCACCGTCCCCGCCCAGAAGGTGCTGTCAACGGTCATCCGGCTCGACCGCGAGCGCAACGGACAGCGCTTCGGCGCCGGGCAGATCGTCGACATCCTGCGGGGCAAGGAGACCGAGAAGGTCCGCCAGTTCCGCCACGACGAGCTCTCGGTCTTCGGGATCGGCACCGACCTGGCCGAATCCGACTGGCACTCGGTCATCCGCCAGCTGCTGGCCCGCGAGATGCTCGCGGTCGACACCCGCTACGGCGTCTTCTCGGTCGCCGAAGCGGCCGGCCCCGTGCTCCGCGGCGAGCAGCAGCTGATGCTCCGCAAGGAGCCGCCCCGACAGGCCCGTCGCAGCTCTGCGGAGCGGAAGCCGAAGGTGGCGGCCGCCGACCTTTCGCCGGAGGCCGCCGAGGTCTTCGAGCGCCTGCGCGCGTGGCGCGGCGAGGTCGCCAAGGAGCAGGGAGTGCCGGCGTACGTCGTCTTCCACGACGCCACGCTGCGGGAGATCGCCACCCGGCTGCCGGCCAGCCGCGACGAGCTCGGGACGATCAGCGGGATCGGCGAGGCGAAGCTGGAGAAGTACGCCGACGGCGTGCTCGCCGTTCTCTAGGCGGCCAGCTTCTCGGTGCGCTCGTAGCTGGCAGGCACGATGGTGCGCTCCTCGGCCAGGTCCTGCTCGGCGCGTTCTCGCGCGATGGCCTCGGTGTCCCACCAGACCAGCAACCGCAGCAGCAGACCTCCGGTGAGCAGGCCCGCGAACAGGTCGCTGGCCCAGTGCCAGCCGAGGGTGTAGGAGACCGCGACGGCGTTCAGGGCGATCACGCCGACGCCGACGCCGAGGACACGCACCGTGGACCGCGACACCGCGGTGTAGCGGGCGATCAGGTAGACGGCGGTGCCGTAGATCAGGACCGCCTCGGCCGCGTGCCCGGACGGGTAGCTGATCCCGTGCCAGCCGTCCTTCAGGAGCCCGCCTGCGAAGAACTCCGCGTCGCGCTCCGTCGGGGCCGGGCGCGCCAGCAATACCTTCGTGCCGCCCACGCCCAGATAGAAGGCCACCTCGGCGGCGACGGCACAGATGATCGGCCGCCAACTGCGGCGCCGCACGGCGATCACGACCGCGACCGTGATCAGCACCGGCAGGCAGACCGCCTGTCCCGCGATCGGGTCGAGGACGTGCTGGAGGACGTGGTGCGCCTCGGGCGGTAGCATCCGGGCCCAGTACTCGTGACCGTGGATGTCGAGATGCTGCAGCGGTCCGGCGGCGAGGACGGTGAGGAGCACCAGCGCGCCACCCAGCGCTGATACCGATATGAGCCTCCGAGATCGGTTCACAGTCATATGACGCTAATTGCCACCGCCGACCTGTGTCCGAGCCGGGTTCCCTGCGGGTGGCCTGCGTCACCTCGGTCGGGCGGCCGGCGCGCCCGGCGGCCGGAGCCACGCCGGCCACGGCGACATCCTCGTCGAGCAGATCCAGGCCGCCCGGGCGAGCTAGCCGAGGACGACCCCGGCGTACGACAGCTGAAACCCTTGGCGCTGCGGACCGCGGGTGCCGGACAATGGTGGGCGTGCCGACCCTGAGCCAGTTCGCCGCCTTCGCGCTCGCGTCCGTCGTCTTCATCCTGATCCCTGGCCCGAGCGTGCTCTTCGCGCTCGGCCGCGCTCTGACCGCGGGCCGCCGCGAGGCGGTGCTCGCCGTCGGCGGCAACGCTCTCGGCCAGTTCGGCCAGGTCCTGGCGGTGGCCATCGGGCTCGGGGCACTCGTGGCAGCCTCTGCCACCGCGTTCACCGTCGTGAAGCTCGTCGGCGCTGCGTACGTCGTCTATCTCGGCATCCAGGCGATCCGTCACCGTGCCGACGCCCGGACAGCGCTCGACGGCGAGGATGTCGCACGGACGACCGCGTGGGGCGCGATCCGCACCGGGATGATCGTCGGGGCGACCAACCCGAAGACGATCGTCTTCCACCTGGCCTTCCTGCCGCAGTTCATCGACACCTCCGCGCCGGCGATGCCCCAGATCCTGCTGCTCGGCGCGATCTTCTCGGCGATGGCCTTCGTCTGCGACTCCGGCTGGGTGCTCGCCGCCAGCCGGGCGAAGGCCTGGTTCGCCCGCAAGCCGAAGCGCCTCGACAGCCTCGGCGCCGGCGGCGGCGTCCTCATGATCGGCCTCGGGGCGACCATGGCCACCGCTTCCCACAGCGCCTGACGAATTCCGAGGACAGGAACGCCCCGGTCGCAGAGACTGGGACCCATGCGGACTCCATGGAGAATCTCGGGCTTCGTCGCGGCTGCGATCGCCTCACTCGTCATCACCTCGGGCACCTCGATCGCCCCGGCTCACGCCGAGGAGAAGCGTCAGGAGCCACTCCTCGCGTTCAACCACGCATGGGCGATGGTCGACCGGGAGACCGCCGACGCGATCGAGCACTCCGAGTATCTGGGCCAGTTCGCCGACCGCCGGATCAGCACCGGCAACGACGGCACCTCGACCTGGACCGGTCGCTACCTGCTCGGCAAGGAGACCTACCTGGAGTTCTTCGGGCCGGGTGACGCGCCCGACGCGGTCGCCGGTGACACCGGGCTCGCCGTCTCTGCGGACGACGACGGCGACCTGGCCGTCGCGACCGACAACCTGCGCAAGCTCGGCGTCGACCCGGTCGAGTTCACCCAGGTGACCGATCTCGGCGACGGCAAGCCGATCCCGTGGTTCGACGTCACCTACACGACCTCGACCTACGACACCTTCTTCTCCTGGGCGATGGAGTATCGCGACGAGTTCCTCAGCGACCCGCGGCTCTCCTTCCCGCCTCCCGCCTACGAGGGCGACGTCAGCCGCGACCGCTACAACCGCGACCGCTACCTCGACCACCAGATGCGCGACGTCATCGGCATCCAGATCGCCACCACCGAGGCCGACATCGAGAAGATGGTCCCGCTGTGGCGCGCCGCCGGGATCACGATCCGCGTCCTGAGGGACGGTGGCGTCCTCGCCTTCGACGGCATGACCACGATCCGCCTGCTCCCGGTGCCGGCGGAGGAGGCAGGCGTACGCCACATCATCCTCGCCCTCAACGAGCCGGCCGAGGAGCCGCACACCGAGACCATCGGCAACTCGACGCTGCACGTCGGGCCGGGGGCGTACGCGCTGTGGACCTTCGACCCGATCGAGGCCGCTTCCGCCGCCCGGTCCCAAGAGTCCGGGAAGCCGCTCCACCCTGCCTTCGGCGGCTGACGTCGTCGCTTCCCGTCGGGGCGGCGTTCCCGGCCGACCCCTTCCAGGAGGATGATGGCGTCGGATCCGACGGGGTGAAGGTAGACGACGATGGCGGGCAACAGCCGGCAGACCGGCACGAGCGTGACCAGCCGGGCGCTGGCGATCCTCAGCGCCTTCGACGAGGAGCACCGGACGTTGTCGCTCAGCGACATCGCCACCCGAGCGGACCTTCCGCTCGCCACGACGCACCGGCTCCTGGGTGAGCTCTTCCGTTGGGGCGCCCTGGAACGGCTGCCGTCGGGTGACTACGTCATCGGCCGGCGGATCTGGGACGTCGGCCACCTCGCGCCCACCGAGACCGGGCTGCGCCAGGTCGCCGAGCCGTTCCTGCACGACCTCTACGGCGCGACCCTGGCCACCGTGCACCTGGCCGTACGCGAAGGGACCGAGGTGGTCTACCTCGACCGGCTGCGCGGCAACCAGTCCGTCCCGGTCGTCAGCAAGGTCGGCGGGCGCCTCCCGCTGCACACCACCGGCGTCGGCAAGGTTCTCCTCGCCCACGCTCCGGTCGAGGTCCAGGACGCGGTGCTCGGCGCACTCACGCGGGTCACCCCCTACACGATCACCCAGCCCGGAGCCCTCCGCCGACAGCTGCGGCAGGTGCTCGACAAGGGCTACGCCACCACCCACGAGGAGATGAGCCTCGGCGCCTGCTCGATCGCCGTCCCGGTCCGCCGGCACGACGAGGTGGTCGCGTCCCTGGGCCTGGTGGTCCCGACGCTGAAGGGAAGCGAGCAGCGGCTGTACGGCGCGGTGCGCGTGGCCGCACAGTCGATCGGGCGCCGGCTCTGACGAATTCCGCCAGTTCTTCCGCTGAGCGGAAGCTGTGTGGATGGTCACAGCGCGATGCCGCGTACGTTCCTCCCATGAATGTGTCCCCAACCACATCGTCCCCCGTCACCGGCGGCGACCGGAGCCTGTGGCCGGTCGTGCTCTGCTGGCTCGCCGTCGCCCTCGACGGCTACGACCTCGTCGTGCTCGGCGCGGTGATCCCCACCCTGGCCGAGACCGGAGCACTCGGGTTCACCGAGGCTTCACTGACCACCGCCGCCACGGTCGGTCTGGTCGGGGTGGGCATCGGCGCGGTGGCCATCGGTCCGCTCGCCGACAGGTTCGGCCGGCGCACGACGCTGATCAGCAGCATCGCCCTGTTCTCCCTCCTCACCTTGGCTGTCGCCTTCGCACCGAACGCGACGGTCTTCATCGCACTGCGCTTCCTGGCGGGGCTCGGCCTGGGCGCCTGCCTGCCGACCGCCCTGGCGTTCATGAGCGAGCACGCCCGCCCGGGTCGCTCGGGAACGGCCATGACCCGGATGATGACCGGCTACCACGTGGGAGCCGTGCTCACCGCGCTGCTCGCCCTGTGGGTGATCCCGAACCTGGGCTGGGAGGCGATGTTCGTGATCGGCGGCATCGCCGGGCTGCTGACGGTCCCGGTGATGTGGGCGAAGCTGCCGGAGTCGCAGATCTATCTGGAGACGGTCGAGACCGAGAAGGTACGCCCCTCCGAGGTCGTACGCGGCCGCCTGCTGTGGGTCAGCCTGGGACTGTGGGCCGCGTCGTTCTGCGGGCTGCTGCTGGTCTACGGCCTCAACACCTGGCTGCCGACGATCATGGGTGAGGCCGGCTACTCCCTCAACGCCGGGCTCGGCCTGCTCCTCACCCTCAACGTCGGTGCCGTGATCGGACTCGTCCTCGCCGGCCAGATCTCCGACGCCAGGGGCAACAAGCCGACCGTGGTGATGTGGTTCGGCATCGCCGCGGTGATGCTGGCGCTGCTGTCGATCAAGATGGAGAGCAGCCTCGTGGTGTACGCGGCGGTGCTGGCAGCCGGCATCTTCGTCTTCAGCGCGCAGGTGCTGGTCTACGCGTTCGTCAGCCACCTCTATCCCGCCCGGATCCGCGGCACGGCACTCGGGATGTCCGCCGGGGTCGGCCGGGTCGGTGCCATCGTCGGGCCGTTCCTCGGCGGCGCCCTCCTCACCGCCGGCATCGCCTATCCGTGGGGCTTCTACGCGTTCGCCGGCGCAGCGGTGATCGCCCTGCTGGCCCTGCTGACGGTCCCGGCGCATCCGGACGAGGCGGTCGCCGAGTAGCCCACCGGCAGGTCGACGAGGGCCATCACCTCTCGCCCTCCACCCGGCGACCGAGCGCCGGGTGGAGGTGCTCGGTCTCGATCGCGACCCGGGCCTGGTCCGCGGCCGCTCGCAGGGCTTCGTCCACCGGCTGCGCACGCAGCCGCGCAGCGAGGAACCCGGCCATGAAGGCATCGCCGGCACCGTTGGTGTCGACGACGGTGGCCGGCGCGGCTGCCACCTCGTGGCGGGTCCCGTCCGCCTCGAGCGCGATCGCGCCCTTCGCCCCGAGGGTGCAGACGGCGAGACGCGGGCCGCGGTCGAGGCACGAGGCCATCAGCCCCCAGGGGTCCTCGGTGCCGTCGTCGTTCATGAACACGCCTGCGGCCGCCCGCACGAACGGCTCGTGGAACGCCGAGGTGCCGTCGTAGTCGTGCAGGTCCATCCACAGCGGGGTGTGCGGCGAGGGCATGGCCTCGAGCACCAGCCGGCCCAGCTCGCTCAGGTCGATCACCGCGAGATCCGCCGCCTCGACCGCACGCACGGCGGCCTGGACCGCCGCCGCGGGCGGGGTCGAGGGGGTCGTGACGTACAAGGAGACCCGGCCGCCCCCGTCGGCCATGAGGTTGACGTGCCGCTCGGTCTGCTCGCTGGCGACCGCCTCCACGACGACTCCGGCCTTCTCGAGCCGCTCCAGCAGTCGCTCACCGTCCTCGTCGTCGCCGACGGGAGCCCACAGGCGTACGTCGATGCCGAGCCCGGCCAGGTGCAGCGCCTTGCCGGCCGACGTGCCACCGACCGTGTGCCAGGAACCGCGCGCGAACTGCATGTGCGGCACCGGTTCTGGCAGATGGTCGAGCTCGATCAGGTGGTTCCAGGAAGCAGGGCCGCAGACGACGACACGGGGCGAGGAAGGCATGCGCCTATTCAGCACCATCAGCTCGCCGCGCGCACGGCTAATGGGTGGCGAAATCGACGGTGACGGAGGATGCCTTCCGGAGGGGAGCGATACGCTCCGCCTCTGCGGCGAGCGCCTCCCTCCGCTCTCGGCTCAACGCCTCGAAGGTCGTCAGGTCGATGCGCAGCTCACGTCCGCGCTTGCGTGGTCGCCAGGTTCCGACGATGTCGCCGTCGACGAGGACGGTTCCAGGGTCGCCTGCCGTCCTCCAGATGTCCCGGTGATGCGCCTTGTCGACGATGGTCTCCCGATCACGTAACTGCGTGTAGGGATCTCGCGGCGGGAGCAGCCGCACCCCGAAAGGCATGGTCGAGGTTCGGAGGGTGGCGAGGTCGGTGGCCAAGACCCATGCCGACCGGCCGACGTCGACCTCCACCAGCTCGTCCTCGAGGCAGCCCCACCAGGGATCGACGTCACCCGCCTGCACCCCGAGCCAAGCCGCGAAGTCGCCTCGGGTGGACGGCCCGTAGCAGTGCAGGTAGCGCCGGAGCAGCTCGGCGCGCGACACCGCGGGGTCCGCCTCTTCAACCGGGTGGCCGAGCCACTCCTCGGTCAGGACGAACGGCGCCCTGTTCCCGGCTCGCGTCGCGAGACACACGATCCGTCGCAGTGCGAGCACACGGACACAGAAGTGCACGACGGCCTCACCGATGGGCTGGCCCTCGGCGTAGGGACCCTCCTCGACCCAGACCTCTCGCTGCGCTGCCGTCAGTCGGGGCGTGATCAGCCCAGCCACCTCGGCGCCGAGCTCGTTGATCGCCAGCTGTCGCCCCGGCAGGACCTCACGTGTCGCCGCGGCGACGATGTCGACCGCTTCGGTGAGGCTCAGCCCGAGTCGGTCGACGGCGTGCTCGACACCTCGCACGAAGTGCCGTAACGCCGTCTCCACCGGAGGAAGGACCCCGGTCGTGTAGACATCGGCCTCGGAAGTCGGGAAGAGGTACGGAGCACCGCGCATGCTCCAGGTGAGCAGCATGCTCCTGTCCTCGATCGCTCGGGCGACCGTACCGGCGACGGCTCCATCCACCCGCGCATGCAGGGCCAGCAACGCCGATCCCGGTGGCGAGTCCTGGATGCCGCACCGTCCCGCGGCCGCGAGGAGGTCGCCCTCGCCCAGCCGGACGTCGAGATGATGTGACGCCAGCCGGAAGGCGACCACGCTCTCCCGCTCGAACCGCTCGGCCATCATCCCAGCGTACGGTCCGGCTCACGCCGCGAAGATCGCCGGCGTCACGCCGAGGATGCGACGGAAGTGGCGGGTGAGGTGAGCCTGGTCGTGGAACCCCGCCAGCGCCGCCGCCTCGGCAGGACGATGGCCGTCGACGAGCAACGGCGGGCGAGATCGACGCGGCGGCCGACGAGGTAGTTGTGCGGAGCGATGCCGTAGGTCTGCGAGAACACCCGGGCCAGATGACTGGGATGGGTGCCGAGCTCGGCGGCGGCCGCGGCGATCGTGAACAACTCCGTCAGCCGGTCGTCGAGGAGCGCCCGCAGACGTCGGCACGGGACTTCCGAGATGCCTGAGCACCTCGTCGCGGACGGTCAGCAGCCAGTGTTCGGCCGCCATCAGGTCACCGGGGTCGGCATCGCCCTCCGTGGTCCCCGCAAGGCCGTCGACCGCATCGTCAAGGGCGCCCGGTTCCACGACTGACCGAGCGGTCCAGCCCGGCGATCAGCGCCAGCGCCGCGAAGCCGTCCTCGGTGCCCGGCCACTGCGCCCGCACCGCGTCGATCCCGGCTCGACGGACGACGCTGCGCAGCGCGGCGGCGACGATGATCGCGTCGTCGGCGTAGCCCAGCACCGGGATGAAGTCGGGCACCAGGTCGATCGGCAGGGCCAGGTAGACCATCAGCAGCCCCAGCCTGATCCGTACGCCACGGGGCATCGTCTTGTCCGCTGCGAGCCGCCGGAGCAGCCGGATCACGTCCGGCAGGATCCGCAGCGCTTCGCGCAGCAGGTCACCGCGCGGGCGGACAACGAGCAGTGCGACGACGAGGCAGATCCAAGTGAGCAGCATGGCGGCGGCGATCCCGATCGCCAGATCCCACCAGAACGAACCGGTCATGGACACCTCCGCCTCCGACCCCGCTGTGGCGCCGCGACCCTGATTCCATCACAGCACCCCGGCGAGGTGGCCCCTCAGGCCCCAGCGAAAGGGCCGTCGAGGGCGTCCCGCCGCAGGAGCATGATGGTCTTGCCGTCCGTGACGCGCCAGACGCCGGAGGCCCTGCAGATGTGGCGCGACCGACTCGCCGCGATGGGCGACGACGCCGAAATCATCAACTAGCCCTCAGTGGCGCTCCTCCAAGCCCACAGCCTCGCGCAGGATGCGTACCGACTCGGTGAGGTCCTCGTCGTCACGAGCCCGCGACTCCATGAGGTCGGAGAGGGCAGAGGCAATGACGTTGAGCTTCTCGTGCGAGGCCTCCTCCGAGCGCCGCCCGGCGTTCTGGAGCAGCACCAGCAACAGCAGCGAGAGCACCGATGAGCCGGTGTGGACGGCCAGTTCCCACTTGGTGCTCGAGGACCAGAACGGGAAGCTGACCGCCCACAGCAGCAGGACGCCCACGATCACATAGAAGAACGGCGCATGACTGACCACAGAGGTGACCACCTCCACGAAGCGCTCGAACCTGTTGCGCCCGTCGCCTCGCTGGCGTGATTTCCTGGCCTCGTTCTCTACGGTCATGCGGTCACCGTAGCCTCGATCCGACGTATGGATCGCGGGAAACGGCCTGAACTCAGGCCGCGATGACCGAGGCGACCAGGACGTACGCCGCGGTCCCGGCGAAGATGCTCAGCGTCATGCTGCCTCGCCACAGGTGCAGGCCGACCGTGAGCGCCAGGGCGAGGACGGCGGGGCCGGCGGAAGTGACGGCGGCGGGATCGGTGTCGCGGAGGGTGTAGACGGCGAGGATGACCATCATCCCGACGGGCATCCGCTCGCCGACGTGGGCCATCAGCACGCTGTGCCGCAGAGGGGCGAGCATGGCGAACGGGACCGCGCGGAGCGCCCAGGTGACGGCCGCGGAGACGGCGATGGCGGACAGGACGTACCAGGGATCAGGCACGGCGGCGCCTCCGGCCGGTGAGGACGTACGAACCGACGATCGCCGCGACGAACATCCCCATCGCGATCAGCAGCATGTTCTCCCGCGAGATCAGCGCGGCAACGATCGCGCAGCCCAGCGCCAGCGCCGGGATCGGCAACGACCGACGAACTTTGTACGCCTCGAGCCCGAGCACCACGAACAGCGCGGTGACCGCGAACTCGAGACCGACGACCTGCGGCGGGATCAGCGAGCCGAGCCCGGCGCCGGCGGCCACACAGATCACCCAGGCCACGTGGAAGAACGCCTGGATGGCGATGATCCGCGCCCGTGACCATCCGGCCGACTCGGGTGTCACCGTGAGCGCGTAGGCCTCGTCGGTGAGGGCGAAGGTGCTGTAGGCCTTCCAGCCGGCGCCGTGCACCCGGTGCAGGGGGAACGAGATCGCGTAGAAGACGTGGCGGAAGTTCACCAGCAGCGTGCTGACGGCCACCTGCGCCAAGGGTGCCGCGACGGCGATCAAGCCCACGAGCAGGAACTCCATGGTGCCCGCGAACACGATCGCCCCGAGCACCGGCGCCCACCACCAGGCGAGCCCGGAGTGCACCACGAGCACACCGAGGGCCAGCCCCAACGGCACCACCGCGACGCAGGCGGGCAGCACGGCCCGCCAGCCGGCGACGATCTCCTCGCGGGTCCCCGCGGGCTCCCGGCACGCTGTCTCCATCTCCATGACCTGCATGCCGCAAGCGTAGGAAGTTTCAGGCTTCCTTGGGTTGCCCATTGGCGATGCTAAAGTGCCGCTGTGCGCAATGATCATTCGATCGATGACCTGGATCGAGCAATCATTGCCGAGCTCGAGGAAGACGCCCGACTGAGCAACGCCGAGCTGGCCCGACGGGTCGGCCTCACCCCGGCTCCGTGCCTGCGCCGCGTGCAGCGTCTGGAGGCCGACGGGGTGATCAGGGGCTACCACGCACGTATCGATCCGAAGAGCGGCGGGCGCGGGTTCGAGGTCATCGTCGCGATCGACATCGCCGTCAACGACGGCAAGACGATCGAGGACTTCGAGACCGCCGCGGTCGCCATTCCCGAGGTCACCGAGATGCGCCGCATGCTCGGTCAGCCCGACTACTACCTGCGTGTCCAGGTCGCCGACCCGGAGGCGTACGAAGCGCTCATCCTCGGGACGATCTCACGGCTGCCCGCGGTGAGCCGGGTGCTGTCGCACCAGACGATGCGGCTGGTCAAGGGCTGAGGGTCTGTCGCGTCCGGTCGTCGGCGGGGACGAAGGTCTCCAGATGGAGGCCGTTGAGGGTGACGTCGGAGGCGCTCTCGATCTGACTGGCGACGCTGAAGAAGCGGAGCGCGGCACCGCCCATCTCGATCTCCAGCGGCACCACAGGGTCGGCCAGCGGCCGGGCGGACGGCTCGCCGTCGCAGGGGTAGGCGGTCACCTCGTCCCGGAGCGAGACCAGCGCCGGGTCACCACCGGTGTGGGTGATGCGGCGGCCGAGCTGATGAAGCAGGTGCGCCCGCCAGACGGGGAGGTTGCGGATGCGCGGGGCGACGCCGCGCGGATGCAGGCAGAGCCGGATCACGTTCAACGGAGGCTCGAGCAGGCTGGCGTCGCAGCCCTCGAGCAGCGCATCGACGGGGGCGTTGGCATCGACGATGTCCCAGTGGTCGTCGAGAAGCAGGGCCGGGTACGGCGCGTGGGCGTCGAGCAGACTGCGAAGGCCGGCCATCACCGGCGCGAGCGCGGCGTCGTCGGTGGCGCGGTGCGGGTAGCGAGGGGCGAACCCTCCGGCGAGCAGGAGCCGGTTCTGCTCGGCCATCGGCACCCGCAGCACCTCGGCCAGCCGGACGATCATCTCCGGGGTCGGCCGGGAGCGCCCGTTCTCGACGTAGCTCACGTGCCGGGTGCTCACCTCGGCCTGGGTGGCGAGCGCGAGCTGGCTCAGGGAGCGCAGCTCACGCCAGCGGCGAAGCTCGCTCCCGACCGACGATGACGGTGACGTCGCGGTTGAGATCACGGCCCGAGGCTAGCCAAGCCCGCATCCGTCGGCCATGACCTCCGAGGTTATCGACCGATGCACCTCCCGGCGGCGAACCTTCTTCCACGATCCCATCGAGAGAAGGAAGACACCATGACCGACATCGTGACGCGCTACCTGGACACCTGGAACGCCGCCGGCGAGGAGCTCACCGACCTGCTCGCCAAGCACTGGTCCGACGACTGTGTCTACGTCGACCCGCTCGCCGAGGTCCAGGGCCGCGAGGCCGTCGAGGCGACCATCCAGGCCGTGCACGCGCAGTTCCCCGGCTTCGTGTTCACCCAGGTCGGCGAGGTCGACGCCCATCACCAGCAGGCCCGCTTCCAGTGGGGGCTGGGGCCGGCCGGCGAGGAGCCGCTCATCATCGGCTTCGACGTCGTCGTGGTCGACGCGGACCAGCGGATCCTGGACGTACGCGGGTTCCTGGACAAGGTGCCTGCCTGAGGGCGTGTCCTGGGACGGGCCCGGCCGAGGCCGGGCCCGCTACCAGGGCCCGGCGCCGGTCCGGTGCGTCTCCGGCATCCGCAGCACGACCACCAGCCCTGATGCGGC
This sequence comes from Nocardioides sp. NPDC057772, assembly GCF_042798075.1. Classification (NCBI taxonomy): domain Bacteria; kingdom Bacillati; phylum Actinomycetota; class Actinomycetes; order Propionibacteriales; family Nocardioidaceae; genus Nocardioides; species Nocardioides sp. NPDC057772. The sequence continues at coordinate 16,924 of NZ_JBHVKN010000019.1, read as the reverse complement.
TGTGACCGCCGCGACGGCCCAGACCGCACCTCGCACTCCCCACAGGTCGGCAAGGACACCGCCCATCAGTGCACCGACCGCGAACCCGAGATCCCGCCACAGCCGGTAGACCCCGACTGCTCGTGCGCGCCACGACGGATGGGCGACATCGCCGATGACTGCCAGGAGCGTCGGGTAGACCATCGCGGTTCCGACGCCGAGCAGCACCGCCGCGGCGAGCCACCACCCCGCCGAGCCGACCGCCGCGACGACCGCCAACGCGGCGGCCTGGAGCAGCATGCCCCCGACGATGAGCGGCTTCCGGCCCCAGCGGTCCGAGACGGCACCGGTGGCCAGCTGGCCGACACCCCACACCGCCGGGTAGGCCGCGACGAGCAGGCCCACCTGAGCGATGTCGAGCCCGGCGGATGCGAACAGAACCGCGAACAGTCCCCAGGCAAGACCGTCGTTGAGGTTGTTGACCAGCCCCGCCTGACTGGCCGAGGACAGGGCAGGGTCGCGCAGCGACGTACGGACCAGCACCTCGCGGTCGCTCATCGGGCTCGCGGTCCGCTGCCCCTGTCCGGCTTCGTGGTCGGCGTGACCCCGGGTCTCGCGGACGGCCACGGTCGAGAGCCCGAGCCCGAGAGCTGCGTACGCGACGCCGACCAGGAAGGGCTCGGGCCGGAGTCCGGCCTCTGCGGCGATCCTGCCCGTCAGCAGCGCGGTGACCGCGACGGCGAGGTAGCCGGCCGACTCGTTGATGCCCAGCGCGAGACCGCGCCGGCCGGGACCGACGAGGTCGATCTTCATGATCACGGTGGTCGACCAGGTCAGGCCCTGGCTGATGCCGAGCAGGACGTTGGCGCCGACGACGACCCACCAGCTCGGCGCCCAGATCAGCAGGAGCGGAACCGGCAGTGCGACCAGCCACCCCGCGACCAGGACCGGCTTACGCCCGTGACGCTCGGACCAGACGCCGGCGAGGTAGTTGGTCGCGGCCTTCGCCAGGCCGAAGGCGAGGATGTAGGTCAGCGCGGCGGTGTAGGAGGCGAGCCCGAACACGTCCTCGGCCAGCAGCGGGAGGACCGTGCGCTCCTGGCCGAGCATCCCCCCGACGAGTGCGTTGACGACGACGAGCAGCGAGAACTGCGCCATGTTGGCGCGCAGCCCGAGCCGGGGCGCCGTGCCGAGATCGCCGCTCACTCGGCGGTCTCCGTCACCACGGACTCGGGGCCACCGTCCAAGACCGTCAGCTGTGTGAAGCCGTGCCGTTGCAGGATGCTCGCTGCGCTCATGGCACGTTCGCCGTGGCCGCACATCACCAGGGTGGGCACGTCTGCGAGCGCCGCGGCCGCCTCGTCGACGGCCCCGAGCTCGAGGTGCAGGGCGCCGGCCACATGTCCGGCGGCGTACTCACTTTTCTGACGGACATCGAGCACGCGCTGGGCGCTCACACGGACACCGTCGACCAACGGGAGGGTGACTGTCTGGAGCCCGGCAGCCACCCATGCCGCGAGGCCGCCGGAGACCTCACCGGCGATGTTCTCGTAGCCGATCTTCAGCGCCTGCCAGAGGATCTCGTCGGGATCCTGATCCTCGTCCCGCAGGACGATGAGCGGCCGGTCGTGCGGCGCCAGCCAACCCAGCCAGCTCGCGAAGGCGCCGCGCAACGGGATCGACAGCGCATCCCGAGGATGCGCAGCCGCGAAGGCCGCGATCGGGCGTACGTCGACGAGAACGGCACCAGCCCGCTGCCCGCCCGCCACGACCGACGGGGGAAGCGCCTCGAGCGCCGGTCGGCCGCCGAGGACGGCCGGCCCGTGACGATTGCGCTCACCCAGGCGCCCGAAGTAGGTCGGGTAGGTTCCGTGCGAGTCCAGGAGCGCGCGTACGAATCCTTCCTCGTCGAGGTCGAGCAGCGGATTGGTGGCCAGCTCCTCGCCGATGGTGCTCGTCGACGTGGCCCTGGCCGCTGCCGAGCAGAACGAGCCTCCACCGTGGGTGGGCCACAGCGCCGCGTCGCGGCCGAGCGAGGCAATCCGGCGCACGGAGCGGAACTGTGCCCGCGCCAGGGACTCGGTGCGCGCGGGGTCGACCAGGTCGACACGGGCCGCCGACCCCACGATGAGAGAACCACCGCTGAAGACGCCGAGTGCCCGATCACCCTCGAGCAGGGCGAAGGACAGGTGTTCGTCGGTGTGTCCCGGCGTGGCGAGTGCCCGCAGGATCAACCCGTCGTTCAAGACGATCTCCTGCTCGTCCTCGAGCGCGGTGTGCTCGAACGTTCGCCTGCCTGCCCTCGAGGCGAGCACCTGGGCGCCCTCGTCGGCGGCGAGCTGGACGGCTCCCGAGAGGAAGTCGGCGTGCAGGTGGGTGTCAGCGGCGTGGGTGATCCGCAGTCCGCGACGGCCGGCCTCGGCGCGCAGAGCCCGCAGGTCGCGGCTGGCATCCACGGCCAGCGCCGCGCCGTCGCCGAGATCGACCAGGTAGGCGTTGTTGCCGAGCCCGCGATCAGGCACGGCGGTCACGAGGTCATGGATCACGGCGGACCTCCTCGATGGACGCTCCGCCGTCGATCATCCCTCGACAGCGCTCCGAGTGCCATGAGCAGGGCGCGGAGCTCGTGCCGGCGCGTCAGCGGGTTCACGGCTGCACCGGCTTGTGGGCCAGGAGCGAGACGCTCCTGACGCCGTACGTCTTCTCGGCGCCCTGGGCTCCTGCTGACAGGAAGCCGTAGCGGTTGCGGCGCATCACCTCGACGACGAGACCGGACTTCTCGATCGCGGCGACGTAGTCGTCGACCTGGGCGGCGCCACCGATGCAGGCAGCCCAGAGGTCGGCGTTGCACACGATGCCTTCCGCGAGCGGTACGTCGGTGACGATGTCGGCGAGCGCCAGCCGCCCTTCCGGTCGGAGCACCCGGGCGGCCTCGGCGAAGACCAGGGCCTTGTCGGGGCAGAGGTTGATCACGCCGTTGGAGATCACGCAGTCGACGGAGGCGTCGTCGACCGGGAGATCGTCGAGCCGCCCCTCCCGGAACTCGACGGTTGCGGCGGTGCCGTGACCGGCGGCGAGACGACGTGCCTTGGCCAGCTGCTCGCGGGTGAAGTCGACACCGATCACCTGTCCGGCCGCACCGACCAGCGTGGCGGCGTAGAAGACGTCCATGCCGGACCCGCTGCCGAGGTCGAGGAGGGTCTCCCCCGGTCGCGGATCGGCCAGGTCGAAGAAGTGTCCGACGCCGGCGAAGGACGCGACCGCGTCGACGGGCACGAGGTCGAGCCGGGCGGGGTCGTAGCCGACGGACTCGGCCAAGCCTCGCCCCAGCTCGAAGTGGAAGCCCGCGTCGGGATGCAACGCGACCTCCCGGTACATCTGCTGGACCTTCGCCTCCAGCTCCTGGGTGTCGACAGCCATGTCGACCACCTCCTATTCAATCTATCTCTTGAATAGATGGAACGCCTGCCGCCTTGTCTTGTCAAGAAAAACCTTGAATACTTGGTCGACGCACGGCGCCCGGCGCGCGAGGCACGAGGAGGCGATCATGGGTGACCGCAAGGCCAAGGACGCGCTCTACGACACGCTCGCCGAGGCAGCCAAAGCCCTCGCCAACGGGCGCCGCGCCGAGCTGGTCGACGTCCTGGCCCAGGGAGAGCGCCCGGTCGAGGACCTGGCCGGCGAGATCAGGCAGTCCATCGCCAACACCTCCCAGCACCTGCAACGACTGCTGCGTGCCGGGCTCGTGACCTCGCGTCGCGACGGCAACCGGATCTTCTACTCGCTCGCCAGCCCGACGGTCCTCGCGTTGTGGCAGACCTTGCGCGAGACCGCAGCCCAGCACGTCGCAGAGCTCGACCGCGTCGCCGGCGCCTATCTCGGCAACCGCGACGAGCTCAGCACGATCACCCGGGACGAGCTGCGCACGCGCCTCCGCGCCGGCGACGTGGTCGTGCTCGACGTCCGCCCTCGTCCCGAATACGACGCCGGCCACATCCGCGGCGCTCTCTCCATCCCGACCGCGGAGCTCCGTAGCCGCCTGGCCGAGCTGCCGGACGGCGCCACCGTCGTCGCCTACTGCCGCGGGCCCTACTGCGTCTACGCCGACGACGCCGTCCGCACCCTTCAGGCGGCCGGGCGCGACGCGCTCAGGCTCGAGGACGGCTATCCCGAGTGGGCCGCAGCTCGCCTCCCGGTCGCAGCGCTCCGGCACTGATCAGGAGCGCGGCAGCACGCCCATGAGGGCGACATCGCGGGAGGTCCGCAGGGCATCCCGCACGGTCCGGTTCCAGCACGCCGAGGTCGGGCTCGTCATGCAGAACGTCTGAGCGCCGGCGCCCACCTCGGGCAGGTGGCCGGCGCGCGTACCTCCGGCGAGGCCGCTGTCTCGATGCCGGCGGCCAGCTCCTCCCCCAGCTCGTCGAGCCACCTGCTCAGGAAGTCGTCCAGCAGCGGCTGCGGTCCGTGTCCGAGGAGCTCACCGACGTACGTTTCCCGCTCGACACCTGAGTCGCCAACTCGGCCTCATAGCGCCAGGTCACTCAGGACCGATGGAGTCGGACGCCTCGATCCGATGTGCGTCCCGCACCGACACAGAACCCGCGTAGCCCCCGACAAAGCCGACCACCACGTCGTACTCGTCCCCCGCGGTGGAGCGCAGCGTGATCGTCCAGGAGTCGTCTGCCGGGTGGTGCTCCTCCGCGCGGAGCGACAGCGTGTCCGGGTCCACGGCGTACGCCGTGGCGGCCGCGCTTCGGGAGCGCTGGACCGCCGACTCCCGCGAGGTCGGCGTCAGGTCCGGCTGACCGACCACCGCCATCACGTCGCGGAAGGCGCGGGTCACGCCGTCGTACGACGCCTCCGAGAGGGCCGTGGTCCGGGGCCCGGTGTCCACCAGCAGGCCGATCTCCAGGGCACCCGGGCTCGCGCCCCAGCTGGTGTGCCATCGGTGCTGGTGCAGCGAGTAGTGCCGCCGTGCGTCGGTCCCGGCGTACAGGACCGGCTCCAGTGCGGCGAGGATAGCGCTCTCCTCGAGGACGTCCTCACCCTCCGGCTCCGGGACCGACAGGTCGAGCAGGTAATGGCGATCCACCCGCCGGTCCGGGCTGGCCCGATAGCCGACCTGGACTCGCACCGAGTCCACCCGGCCGAGCGTCAGCAGCGAACGGGACTCATCGACGGCACGGCTGGTCATCCCTCCAGAGTTCTCCTGGTTTCCGCCCGGGTCAAGCACCTCAGCGCACTACGCGCTGGCACGCCCGGACCGAGCGCGGAGCACTTCGCGAAGCTGTCTCGCGGCGGACCGCGGGGTAGCGCCCGCGCGCCAGATGGCGAGCAACAGATCGGCCCGGGGTCGGCCCGGTTCCGTCCAGCTCGGCCCGAGTCCTGCCTCGTCTAGCGCGTCGATGAGGTCATCGTCGGCGGCCGTACGCGCTTCGGCCCAGGCCCGGGCGTACGCCTCATCGACCCGTCGCAACGTCGTCTCGGTCTCCACGATCGCCGGCGACCCGGCGACCACGGGTCCAGACCCCTGACGATGACGAAGGAACGCGATGAGGAAGTAGACCAGGGCACCGGAGGGCATCCCTCAGCCATGCGTCCCGTCGACTCGAATCGGTGCTCGTGTCTCCACCCCGGCACGGGCCGAACTGCTGCTCTCGGGTGCGGTGTCGGCCCACGTGGCGCTGAGGTTCATCCTGCCTGCTGCTTCACCCGTGGAACGGCCGCGTCGCCACGGGGCCCGAACAGGTGCAGGACCTCGACAGCACCATCCGCGTCGGCGGGCCCGAACCAATGCGGCGTCATCGGGTCGAACTCGGCGGTCTCCCCCGGAGCGAGCACGTGCTCGTCGTCGCCGAGGAGGAGACGGAGCGTGCCGGCGAGGACGTACAGCCACGCGTGGCCCTCGTGAGAGACGAGCCTGGGCTCGCGCGGTCCGAGCACGTGCTTGAAGACCTGGATCCGACCGGGATACCGGGTCAGCGGAACCGCCAGGCCACCGCTCGGATGACGATATGGCTCGAGGTGCGTTCGCGGGTCGCCGGTCGCAGGCGCCCCGACGATCCGATCCAGCGACGCGCGGTACGCCTCGGCCAGAGGGATGAGCAGATCCAGTGTCGGTTGGCGGCGGCCGGTCTCGAGTCGGGACAGAGCGCTCACCGACAGTCCCGTCCGCTCGGAGACCGCGGCCAGGGTCAGCCTGCGTGCGGTCCGTAGCGCCCGCAGCCTCGGTCCGATGGCATCGATGATCGCCGCTACATCCGCTTCCATGCCGCCAGTTTGCAGGATCTGCAAGTTCCCTCGCCTCAGTGGAGCCTCACCCGGAGGATGTGTCGAACACGGAACAGGAACGGAAGCGAGGTCATCTGGTGAGGACACTTCTGCTGGGAGCACGCGGCGCGGTCGGGACCGTGGTTCGCCGCGAACTCAGCCGAGCCGGACACACCGTGACGGCGGCGAGCCGGACAGCCAGCGGCGATACCGCGGTCGATCTGCGTGGAGATCTCACGGCATTGACCAGGCTCGCCGGCACGCACGATGTGGTCGTGAACGCGTCCGGGATCGAACGATCCGACTTCGGCGTCGCCGTCGGCGGAACGCCGCTGGTCGAGATCTCCGCGACAGGTGCCTATCTGGATGCGCTTCGGGCGGCGTCATCGGGCTCGGTCGTACTCGGCGCGGGCCTGGCCCCTGGCCTCAGCACGATTCTCGCTGCGGAGCTCGACAGCCGTCCTGGCGACGATGTCGATGTCCTCGTCATGCTCGGCTCCGGCGAGAAGCACGGACCCGCGGCGGTGGCCTGGACGGCAGATCTCGTCGGGACCGATATCTACCGGCCACCCGAGCACGGGCCCGTGCGGAATCTGGTCACGAGCACCAAGGCCGAGGGACCTGACGGACGCACCCGTCGCCACTTCCGCGCGGACTTCCCCGACCATGTCCTGCTCGGCGCCGACCGCGGGCTCGCGATCCGCTCCTACCTCGCGCTGAGCTCCGCCCCCGCGACCGCTGTCCTCGCCGCGGTGGGGCGGTTGCCGCGGCTGCACGGGCTGCTCCGTCACGCGCCGCGGATCGGGAGCGCAGACTGGCAGGTCCTGGCCCGCAACCGCCGCACCGGGCAGCACCTGCGAGCCCACGGCACCGGACAGTCCGAGGCCACCGGCCGACTCACGGCCCTCGCCGCGGTGCGCGCGGTCTCGAACTCATCGACCGGATCGACGACGATGGCCGACCTCATGGACAGCGACGAAGCCAGGGAGGCGCTTGGTTCATCACCGGCCGACGGCTCACCGTAGGCAGATCCAACTCGCCCGATGCGACGTGGCGCAGGAGGGTTCAGCCGTGGCTGTCGGCCGTACGCTCGGCGGTCCGGTCAGTCGATGCCTTCGACGATGCGGAAGTCGCGCTCGACGCCGCCGGAGAGGGCGGCCAGCGCCTCCTGGTAGGCCGCACTCTCATGGGTCGCGACGGCCTGCTCGAAGCTGTCGAACTCGATCAGGACGGTGCGCTCGGCGACCCCGGCTTCATGCGCCACGACCCGACTGCCACGAGTGAGGACCCGGCCCCCGCCGGCCTCGACTGCCGCAGGGGCGAGCTTGCCGTAGGCAGCCAGCTTCTCGGGGTCCGAGATGCTGCGGTAGACGCTGACCCAGTAGCCCTTGGGCATGGAACCTCCAGTGTTGGCGTGAGTGCAGGGACGACCGATGACGGCCGTCGGTCAGACGTTGAAGCGGAACTCCACCACGTCGCCGTCCGCCATGACGTAGTCCTTGCCCTCCATGCGGACCTTGCCGAGGTCACGGGCCTTGGCGACGGAGCCGGCGGCGATGAGGTCGTCGTAGGAGACGATCTCGGCCTTGATGAAGCCCTTCTGGAAGTCGGTGTGGATGACACCGGCGGCCTCGGGGGCGGTGGCGCCCTTGGGGATCTCCCACGCACGGACCTCCTTGGGTCCGGCGGTGAGGTAGGTCTGCAGGCCGAGGGTGTCGAAGCCGACGCGGGCGAGGATGTCGAGGCCGGGCTCCTCGACGCCGGCGTCGGCCAGGAACTCGCGAGCCTCGTCCTCGTCGAGCTCGACGAGCTCGGACTCGAACTTGGCGTCCAGGAAGATCGCCTCGGCGGGGGCGACCAGCTCGCGCATCGAGTCCTTGAGGGCCTCGTCGGCGAGCTCGTCGGAGTCGCAGTTGAAGACGAAGATGTAGGGCTTCGCGGTGAGCAGCATCAGGTCGCGGATCAGGTCGCGGTCGATCTTCGTGGCGATGATCGGGGTGCCGGCCTCGAGGGCCTCCTTGGCCTCCTGTGCGGCGGCGAGGTTGGCCTTCAGGTCGGGCTGCTTGCGCGACTCCTTCTCCAGCCGCGGGATCGCCTTCTCGACCGTCTCCAGGTCGGCGAGGATCAGCTCGGTCTGGATCGTGGAGATGTCGTTGGCGGGCTCGACCTTGCCGTCGACGTGGGTCACGTCGTCGTCGCGGAAGACCCGGGTGACCTGGCAGATCGCGTCGGACTCGCGGATGTGGGAGAGGAACTTGTTGCCCAGACCCTCACCCTGCGAGGCACCGCGCACGATGCCGGCGATGTCGACGAACTGCACGGTGGCCGGCAGCACCTTCTGGGACCCGTAGATCTTCGCCAGCTCGGCCAGCCGCTCGTCGGGCACCCCGACGACACCGACGTTGGGCTCGATGGTGGCGAACGGGTAGTTCGCCGCGAGGACGTCGTTCTTGGTCAGAGCGTTGAAGAGGGTCGACTTGCCCGCGTTGGGAAGTCCCACGATGCCGATGGTGAGTGCCACGATCGACAATCCTAGAGTCGTACGCCGACCGCGGCCGAAACGCGGACGAGACCCCGGTCGGGCGGGCACACTGTGGTCGCGTGAGCGAGCTTCCCGGCACCAGCCTCCCGACCGGCTTCCAGTTCGGCGCCAGCACCGCCGCCTATCAGATCGAGGGGGCGGCCGACGAGGACGGCCGGGGTCCGTCGGTGTGGGACACCTTCTGCGCCGAGCCGGGACGGATCGTCGACCAGAGCAGCGGAGCGGTGGCGTGCGACCACTATCACCGGCTCGACGAGGACCTGGCCCTGATGGAGCGGCTCGGGCTGGATGCGTACCGCTTCTCGATCTCCTGGTCGCGGGTGCTGCCGACCGGTTCGGGCGGGATCAACCCGAAGGGCCTCGACTTCTACGACCGCCTCGTCGACGGTCTGCTCGAGCGCGGCATCGCACCGATGGCGACGCTGTTCCATTGGGACACTCCGCAGGTGCTGCAGGACGCCCACGGCGGCTGGCTTAGCCGGAAGACGGCCCAGCGGTTCGGAGAGTACGCGGCGGTGATCGGCGATCGGCTCGCCGACCGCGTGGCCCACTGGTGCCCGGTGAACGAGCCGAACGTGGTGACCGTCTTCGGGCACGCGCTGGGCATCCATGCCCCTGGCCAGACGCTGGTCTTCGATGCCCTGCCGGCCGGTCACCACCTGCTGCTCGGGCACGGGCTGGCGGTCCAGGCGCTGCGCGCCGCGGGTGCGCGCAGCATCGGCACGGCCACCAACCACATGCCGGTCTGGCCCGCGACCGAGTCGGAGGCGGACGTGGCGACCGCCGGGCTGCTGGACACCCTGTGGAACCACTCCTTCGCCGACCCGGTGCTGCTCGGTCGCTACCCGGACGATCTCGCCGCGCTGTTCCCGGTGCAGGACGGCGATCTGGACGTGATCGGCACGCCGCTCGACTTCTACGGGCTCAACTACTACAACCCGACCGCGGCGGCCGCGGCTCCCGCGGGCTCCGAGAACCCGATCGCGCAACCGCCGATCACCGGCTACCCGACCACCGACTTCGGCTGGCCGGTGGTCCCCGACGGGCTCCACGAGCTGCTGACCGCGCTGCACCAGCGCTACCCCGGCCACCCGCCGTTCGTGGTCACCGAGAACGGCGCGTCCTACAACACCGACCCCGGTGGCGGCGACGCCGATCGCATCGCCTACCTCGACCTCCACCTGCGCCAGGTCGAGCGCGCGGTCGCCGACGGCATCGACGTCGCCGGCTACTACTGCTGGTCGCTGATGGACAACTTCGAGTGGGCCGAGGGCTACACCCAGCGGTTCGGGCTGGTGCACGTCGACTACGACACCCTGGCGCGCACACCGCGGGACTCGTTCGAGTGGTACGCGTCCGTAATCGCCGAGCACAAATCCAGACGGTAAAGGGACAGGACGCAATAGGCTCGCGCCCGTGAATGCCGACGCACCACAGCGACTGCGCGAACCCGCCCATCAGGTCTCCGAACGAGCACCGGCCTACTGGCGTACGGCGGAGGCGATCGGCGCGGTGGTCTGGCTGGCCCTCGCGGTCGGCGCGGTGATTGCGGCGGTCTTGGTGCCGGAGGGCTTCTGGACCTGGATCCTCTGGCTCGCCGCGGTGCTCTTCGTCCTCGCGCCGGTGCCCGGGCTGACCTTCGTGCCGTCGATCCGGTTCCGGATCCACCGGTGGGAGGTGACCGACATCGCCGTCTACGTACGCCACGGGTGGCTCACCGTCGTCGACGAGATCGTGCCGCTGTCCCGGGTGCAGACGGTGGACTCGACGCAGGGGCCGCTGATGCGGCAGTTCGGGCTGCGTACGGTCAAGGTCTCCACGGCCTCCTCGGCAGGCACCGTCTCGATCGCCTGCCTCGATGACGCGCTCGCGCTCGAGGTCGTCGCGAAGCTGGTCGCGATCACCGCCGCGACGCCCGAGGACGCGACGTGAGCACACCTGAGATCCCCGAGATCCCGGAGATCCCGGACGCGGAGTGGCAGCGGCTGGCCGGCTGGACCGCGATCGTCAGCCCGCTCTCGACGCTGCGCCAGGCGGTCATCCCGGCCGCGGTCGGCGCGTTCGGTGCCGGTCAGGCGAACGTGCTCATCGGTCTGCTCGTCGCGGTCGGCATCGCGGTCGTCGCGGCACTGGCAGGCCTGGTCCCGTGGCTGACCACGACCTACCGGGTGACACCGATGCATCTGGAGGTACGCAAGGGGCTGCTCAACCGCACCACCCTCACCGCGCGGCTCGACCGGGTGCGCAGCGTCGACCTCAGCTCGACACTCATCCACCGCGCCCTGGGAGTCACCAAGGTCAACGTCGGCACCGGGGTCGACGACGGCCAGATCACGCTCGACTCGCTGACCAAGGACGCCGCTGCCCGGCTCCGGCGTGAGCTGCTCCACGCCGCGCCCGCATCACCCACGGACGCCGTGTCGGCGGAGGCTTCCGGCAGCGATGCCTCAGCGAAGATCGCGACCAGCCCGGGGCCACTTCGTGCAGACCCCGGCGGCGAGGTCATCGCGAAGCTCGACTGGTCCTGGATCAAGTACGCCCCGCTGAACCTCAAGAACCTCGCGATCGCGCTCGGCGGTCTGGCCGCGTTCTTCGGCGCGTTCTCCGACATCATCCCGTGGGAGCGGACGATCGGGATCCGGGTCGACGACGGCGAGATCAACGGCGCGCCGATCGACTCCTTCCTGCAGATGCTGATCATCGCCATCCCGATCGCCCTGGTCGCCGCGGTCGTGGTGTGGGCGGTCGGGTCGTGCGTGGGCTACGCGGTGCGCTGGTGGGACCTCCAGGTCGTGCGTGAGCAGGGCCGCGAGGGCACCACGCTGCGGCGCAGCTTCGGCCTGACCAGCACCCGCGCGACGACGGTGGAGGAGGCGAAGGTCCGCGGCGCCAGCTCCACCGTCGGCCCGCTGATCGGGCTGGCCGGGGGTGCCGATCTCAACCTGCTGACGACCGGGCTCGACGACAACTTCCCCGCGGTCCTGCCGACGGCGCCGGAGTCCGTCGTGTCGGCCGTCGGCACCGACATCCTCGGCGAGGACGCGTTCTCGGCGGAGCTCACCGGTCACGGTCCGAGGCCGCGCCGGCGCTACCGGTTCCGCGCGGCCGTCGCCACCGTGATCTGGACGCTGGTCGCGCTCGTCCCGACGGTGCTGATCGGGACCTTCGGTGACACCTGGCTCTGGTGGGTTCCCGTCGTCGTCATGGTGGTCGCCCTCGTCCTCTGCGTGTTCGGCGCCGAGCTGCGTCACCGCCACCTCGGCCACGCCCTCACCGACCGCTACCTGGTGGTCCGCTCCGGCTCCTACACCGCCGTACGCACCGCCCTTCAGACCGACGGCATCATCGGCTGGCGGGTCCGGCAGACCTTCTTCGACCGCCGCATCGGGCTCGCCCAGGTCACCGCGATGACCGCGGCCGGGCAGGAGCACGTCGACATCCCGGACGTGCCGCTCGAGACCGCCGTCGCGCTCGCGACGGCGGCCACGCCGCGTACGGTCTCGGGGTTCGTCGAATAACCCGTTCGAACTACGAACGGCTTCGGAGGATGATCCGCCCATGACGATCCAGATCCGCCATCTCACCTTCGACTGTGCCGACCCCCGCAAGCTCGCGGAGTTCTGGTCGGCGGTCACCGGCTGGCACCTGTTCTACGACGAGGACCCCGAGGTCGTCGTCGCCAAGAGCTTCCCGTCGAAAGAGCTGATGTTCCTCTTCGTCCCCGTGCCCGAGGCGAAGTCGGCCAAGAACCGGGTCCACATCGACATCAAGCCGGAGGACACCACCCGCGACGAGCTGGTCGAGCGGGCGCTCTCGCTCGGCGCCACCGTCTTCGGCGATCACCGTAAGGAGGACGGGAGCGGCTTCGTCGCGCTCCGTGACCCCGAGGGCAACGAGTTCTGCATCGAGCGCGGTGACCTCGAGATGACGCCGAGCGGCCCGATGACCATCGGCCTCACGATCTGACCTGACCGTCAGCGGCCGAGCACCCCGACCCGCCCGCCGGCTCCGGCGGCCCAGCAGACGCCGCCGACACAGTCGACGGTGTGGAAGCGGGTCTGGGTCGCGCCGAACGGCTTCCAGGAACGGCCGTTGTCGTGGCTGATGTCGCTGCCGTTGGGGCCGACCGCGATCGCGGTGCGGCCGCCGATCCAGTCCACCGCCTCGCGGTATCCGCCCAGGTCAGAGGTGGAGTTGGTCCAGGTGCGGCCGCCGTCGGTGGAGTAGGCGGCGCGGTCGACACCGTCGTCCTCGAAACCGAAGTCCCCTCCGACCGCGATCCCCTGCCGGGGGTTGCGGAAGCCGAGGCCGAAGACGCCGGCGGCCTCACCGGTCGCGATCGTCGAGTCGGCCGACGACCAGGAGCGACCGCCGTCGTGGGTGACGTAGATCGACGCTGCGGCACCACCACCGCCGATCCAGGCGTCGCGGGCACCGGCGGTGACCAGACAGGTCCCGCTCGCCGAGTAGCCGAACTCGCCCGGCGCCTCGAGCCCGCTCGTGTCCGCGATCTCCCAGGTGTCGCCGCCGTCGGCCGTGGTGATGATCCGCCACTCGCCGCCGACCGGGTCGCTCATCGCGATGCCCCGCTTGCCGCCGGGCCAGAAGTCGACGCAGTTGTAGAACGCCGTCGGCTCCGCGGAACGGAACGTCTCGGTCCAGGTCGCGCCGCCGTCGACGGTCTTGTAGATCCGGCTCGCCTCGCCCTCACCGATCGAGAGCACCACCGCTTCGTCCGCCGAACGGGCCTCGACGTCACGGAAGAGCAGCCCCTCGGATCCCGGCGGCGAGACCTGATCCCAGGTGTCACCGCCGTCCGTCGTACGGAACACTCCCCCGCGGTCCCCGCCGACCCACGCGGTCTCCGCATCGACGGCGTCCAGCGCCCGGAAGCCCTGCGTCGTCTCGACGTTCACCGACGTCCAGTCGTACGCACCTCCTGGCGGCACGGCCTGCGCCGCCGGCGCCAAGGTGAGGGTGGTGAGGGCAAGGGTGGCCGCCGCTGCGGCTCCGACAACGATGCGCACGAAGGTTCACCCTGGCCCGGCGACGTCGATCTGTCCACCGATCGAGCAAATTCATCCGCCGAATCGGCAGTTGCGGCAGGCGAATCTGCAGATGTGGGCGACGAAAGTCGAGCTTCGTCCGCCATGGCGACCGTTTCGGTCGCCACAACAACCGATTCGGCGTGTCCTCTTGCGCGGAGTGGGCAATTTTCTTCCGTGACCGGTTGGTAGCGCCTAGAGTGAGTCGCCGTGCCGCACAGCAGCGGTGCAGATGGCGAGGTTGTCATGAGCAGAACGACACTGACCAGAGGTGGAAGACTGGCGGCTGCGGGGCTGGCCGCCGCGGTGGCGGTTGCGATGCCGTACGCAGCAACCCACGCCGTGGAGCCCGACCCGCCCAGGACGACCGCCGGGCAGACCGCCACGGACATGGCCTCGCCGCAGCACCGCCAGATCGTCTCGCTGATGCGCCACATGTCGCTGCAGCAGAAGGTCGGCCAGCTCTTCGTGATCGAGGTCTACGGACGCGACGCCAACAACGTCAGCGACGCGGCGAAGGCCGGCAACCAGAAGCTCTACGGCGTGGACACCCCGGCACAGGCGATCGCGAAATACCAGCCCGGCGGAGTCATCTACTTCACCACCCGCGGCCCCGACAACATCGGTGACGCGGCCCAGGTGGCGAGGCTCTCCAACGGCCTCCAGAGCGCCGCGCTGCAGCAGCGGCCCAAGATCCCGCTCAACATCGCGGTCGACCAGGAGGGCGGCGCGCTCGTGGCCCGTTTCGGTCCGGCCAGCGGCGCGACCCAGATGCCCGGGCAGATGGCGCTCGGCGCCGGCGGCTCGACCGCGGACGCGTCCCGGTCGGCCGAGGTGATCGGCACCGAGCTGGCCGCCGTCGGCGTCACCCAGGACTACGCGCCCGTCGCCGACGTCAACCTCAACCCCAACAACCCGGTCATCGGCATCCGCAGCGCCGGGGCCGACCCCGCCGCGGTCTCCGACATCGTGGCCGCCGAGGTGGGCGGCTTCGACAAGGGCGGCCTCTCCTCGATCGCCAAGCACTTTCCGGGCCACGGCGACACCGGAACCGACAGCCACTACGGCCTGCCGGAGGTCACCCACACCCGCGAGCAGCTCGAGCAGATCGACCTGCCGCCCTTCGAGGCGGCGATCGACGCCGGGATCGACGCGATCATGACGGCCCACGTGACCGTGCCCGCGATCGACCCGAGCGGCGAGCCGGCCACCATGTCCGAGCCGATCCTGACCGGCCTGCTCCGCGAGGAGATGGGCTTCGACGGTCTGATCGTCACGGATGCTCTTGACATGCAGGGCGCCAGCGGGACCTACCCGCCCGACGTCGCCTCGGTCGAGGCCTTCCTCGCCGGCGCCGACCAGCTGCTCATCCCGCCGCAGATGGACACCGCGTACGCCGCGGTCCTCGGTGCCGTCAAGGACGGCACCATCTCCCGCCAGCGGCTCGACGAGTCCGTCTACCGGATCCTGAAGCACAAGCTCGACAACAAGATCTTCGAGAGCCCCTACGTCGACCCGGCCGCCGCTCCGGCGGTCTTCGCCAACCCGGTGCACAAGGCCGACGCCCAGGCGATCTCCGACCGCACCACCACGCTGGTGAAGAACGACGACGGTCTGTTGCCGCTGACCGCCGGCCCCAAGGACGTCCTGGTCGCGGGCTGGGGCGTCGACACGACCGCCGGCATCGCGACCGGGTTCCAGAAGCGCGGAGCGACGACCCAGGTGCTGCAGTCGGGCACCACCCCCACCGACGCGCAGATCGAGGCCGCCGTGGCAGCGGCCGAGGGCAAGGACCTGGTGGTCGTGCCGACCAACAACGCCTGGCAGATCAACCCGGCGACCGGCCAGCCCACGGCGGCATCCGTGGCGCAGACCAAGCTGGTCAAGGCCCTGCTGGCCACCGACACCCCGGTGATCGTGACCGCGATGCGCAACCCCTACGACGTCACGTCCTTCCCCGAGGCGACCACGGTGCTCGACACCTACGGTTACACCTCCCACCAGCTCGAGTCGCTGGTGCGGGTGCTCCACGGCGAGGTCGACCCGAGCGGCAAGCTTCCGGTGGAGATCCCCGATCTCTTCCCGCTCGGTCACGGACTGTCCTACTAGGCAACGCACGAAGGCGGCCCTCTCGGAAAACCGGGAGGGCCGCCTCTGTGCCGCTAGGCGATCAGGAGCCGTACAGCGCCCGGACCCCGGCCGCGTCGGAGGCCTGGAACTCCAGGTCCTCCGAGCCGCCGTTGCACTGCGGGTAGTGCATGATCGAGGACGAGTCGTACGGAGTCAGCGCACGCCAGTTGTTGTCCTCGAAGCAGGTCGCCGCCTCCGGGCGGGTGTGCTCGTGACGGAACCCGAGGGTGTGCCCGAGCTCGTGGGCGAGGATGTCACCCGGCTCCCAGTTGCCAGCCGAGAAGATCGAGTCGTCGATGAGCACGTTGCGCGAGCGCTTCGACGTCGACGGGAAGAACGCCCGGGCGATGTACTGCGTGGTGTTCACCGGCTCGACCGAGAACAGCACGTTGGAGTTGCGGGTGTTGCACGAGGCGTCCTGGCTGGGGACGTAGATGAACTCGACCGCCGAGCTCGCCGCCTCCCACAGCCCCTCGCCCTGCGCCATCGCGGTGACGATGGCGGCCTTGTTGCTGCCGAACTTGTCCGAGACACAGTAGGTCAGGTTGAGAGCCTGGGAGGCCGACCACTTGTCGTCCTTGCCGCTGATCGTGTTGACGATGAGGCCGTCCTCGGGGACGTGCTTCGGCGTCGAGACCATCGACTCGTAGAACTTGTGCAGGTCACCCTGGTTGGACACGACCTCGTCGCCGTTGACGATGTACTGACCATCGACGTCGACGTAGGTTGACGCCTCGAACTCCTGATAGCTCGGGGCCTCCTCGGCGAATGCGGGAACCATCGACGCAGTCAGCGCTGCGGCACCCGCAGCCGCGGCGATCATCATGGGAATACGAACTCGCATAGCTCTTTCCTCCTGGATTTGTGAACGGCCGCCCGCGACACGGTGCGCGAGAAGACTGGCGAGCAGTTCGGCCTCCTGCTCTTCGACAGCGCTGTAACTCGTGCGGCCGAGTAC
>NZ_JBHVKN010000018.1:0-44553 GCF_042798075.1 Nocardioides sp. NPDC057772 | reverse complement strand
CCGGGTCAAACAGGTCAGGAGCCGAAGCCGTTTTCGAGGTCGTATAGCCGTTCCTTAGCCGATAGATTTAACCCAGAACGGCTACGCGCCGTGGCTTCGCGTCGATCTGAACCGCCCGCAAGGCGGTCGGGTGGCGCCCGCACCTACCGTCATGGTTACCTACCAAGACCGCACCCGGGTCCCGATCGCGGGGTTCCACGTCGGGTACGGGTTGAGCTCGGCGAAACGTCCCGGGACGTTCGTCTGCTCTTCGGAGACGCAATACTCCGTCACCGAGGCGAGGGCCGCGGTCGCCACCTAGGCAAACGGCGGGTAACTGTTCGGGTACGACAGCGCGATGCCGTCGCGCAGCAGCCGGGTGAAACAGAGCTCGAGCAGGTGTGGCGATTGTCCGATCTCGACGATGCGTGGTCGCAGCGGCTCGAGCGGGAACGGCGCCTCGTCACATCGAACGCGATCGGCAGGTGCCGTCATGGTCACGCCCCCGCCTCGAACAGATCGAGCAAACCTGAGTACCCATCCTCGACCAGTGAGAACGGCCTCCGCCTCGGCGGGCGTGACGCACGGGCGTCATCGTGAGCGTAGGTATGTAGCGCAGCAACGGTCGCACCCGATCGTCGACCTCTGCGGTCTCCAGGTCGGCGAGAAGGTCCAGGAGCCGGCCGAAATTGCGCGAGGCCGGAGTGTAAGCGCGCTCACCGACACGCCCGACGCGCGCGGCAACGCTGGCTGTTATCAGCACAACAGCCAGCACAAGAAGGAGCAATCAGATGAGCACCACCAGTCCCAGCCTCGCCAGGGGTGCCGCATACGGCGCCGGTGCCGGCGCCGTGGCCTCGGTCGCCATGGGTATGTACGCGATGATCGCGTCTCTGATCAAGGACACCGGTTTCTTCACCCCGCTGCACCACATCGCCACGCTGTTCGTCGACCCGACGGCCATGATGGAGTCGATGATGGGCGCCATGTCCGGCGAGGGATCGTTCGAGATCTCGGCCGGCCCGGCGATCCTCGGCCTGGTCATCCACATGATGACCGGAGCCATGTACGGCGCCCTGTTCGGTATCGCAGCCGCCCTGCTGAAGCAGGTCTCCACGGCCGTGCTGGCCGTCGCCGGCCTCGTGTACGGCTTCATCGTCTACCTGATCAGCGCCTTCGTCGGCCTGCCCGTTGCCGCGGCCATCTTCGGCGTTGACACGCTGGCCGAGGGCGACATGAATGGCATGAACCCGATCGGCGACATGGCCCAGATGGCGGGTACCAACGTGTTCATTCCCGAGCACCTGGTCTTCGGGCTCGTCGTGGGCGTGCTCTACGCACTCAGCCTCCGTTCGACCACCAAGGCGACCGTCAACGCGTGATCGTCAGCACCGGTGAGCCGGGCTACCTCTCCAGGAGGGCCCGGCTCAGCCACCAGATGACCCAAGCACGAAAGGCTGGCACGATGACTCTCGACCCTCCTTCCTGCCTCCGCTTCACCAATCCGGTGGATCTGGCAGGCGACGCCAGACCCTGGTCGCCGGGGCGACGAGAGGAAGACGTGGACATCGAACGCGCAGCTAAGAACCCCGACCGGCCCAACCGGCTGTGGTGCATGGCCGAGGTCGACATCTTCCGCGACCTCGACGCCGCTGAGATGGACGCCATGGCGCAGGCCGCACCGATGAGGACGTTCAAGCGCGGCTCGCTCGTCTACACCCCGCACCAGCCGGCCGAGACGCTCTTCATCCTCAAACAGGGACAGATCAGGATCTTCCGGGTCTCCCCCGACGGCCGCGCGCTCACGACCGCCATCGTCGAGCCGGGAACCATCTTCGGCGAGATGATCATCGTCGGCCAGCAGATGCACGACAACTTCGCCGAGGCGATGGAGGATGTCGTGGTCTGCGTCATGACCAAGGCCGACGTCCAGACGCTCCTTCTCGGCGACCAGCGCATCGCCGCCCGTATCTCCGAGACCCTCGGACGCCGACTCGGCGACCTCGAACAGCGACTCTCCGACGCAGTCTTCAAATCCGTCCCACAACGCGTCGCCACGACATTGCTCACGTTGTCCGAAGGACACTCCACACCACTCGGCCGAGGACAACAGGTGAAGCTCACCCAGGAGCAGCTGGCCGCCCTCGCTGCCACGTCACGCGAGACGACGACCAAGGTCCTCGGCGAGTTCGCCGAGCTCGGACTGATCTCCCTCGGTCGCGGCCGAATCGCCGTGATCGATCGGCAGCGCCTCGAGGCCATCTGCGGCGACTGACCCCAACCAGCGCACCGGGTGAAGTCTTGCCTGAGCGACGCCGACTGGGCAGACGCTCAGACCGTGAGCCCCAGCGGGCGCATCACGGCCGCCGTCGGTCGACCCATCGCAGGATCGGGCCGATCACCGGGCGGTCGTGCCAGCCTCGGCCGATCACGGCGGCGCGCGTCTGAGCCAGGGTTCGACGCAGGCCCCCCCGCAGTCCGCGGCGGCCTGCGTCGGCACGCAGCAGGGCCCGGCGTCGTACCCATCGGGCGCAGTCGAAGCAGATCGATACCTCGGGATGGGCGCCTAGGTGGACGACTTCGGTGGCGGGGAACTCGTTGTCGCAGCACCAGCAGCGAAGCCGTTCATCTGCCTTCTGCTCCGCGTGCGTTGTCATAGTTGCAGCATCCTCTTGGCTACCGGCATGCGCAACCACGGCACGTGCATCAGTAGCGGCCCAGCGTGCCCCGGCGCTTGGCGGTGCGCTCGCCGAGGGTGAAGGCACCGATGCCGGCGAGCAGGTACGTCACCGAGACGAGGAGCAGGGGCAGGTAGCCGCCGGTGCCCCAAGCGGTCAGGGACTGGTCGGCGAGGAGGGTCAGGTGCAGTCCGCCGACCACGTCGGTCAGCGGGAGGAACCGGCCCACCGTGGCCCACCAGTCGGGCACCGCGATCAGCGGCAGCGCGCTGGCGCTGAACAGCATCACGACGACCATGAGGGTGTCGTTGACCAGTTGGACCCGCTTCCAGACCAGAGTTGCTCCGGCGACGCCGAGCGAGACCCCGATCGCGGCAACGACTCCGGCCGCAAGCGGGACAAGCGCGGCGAGGCTCCAGTCGATGCTCAGTGGCACGAAGAGGGAGACGATGCCGAATGTCGCAGCCGCAACGAAGGTGGTCTCGATCAGGGCGGCGACTACTCGGCCGGTGGCGACCACCAGCCAGCTCGGCAGCGGCGAGAGGAAGACCTGCTCGATAGTGCCGGCCTGGATCTCTGCCAGGAGTCGCCAGAACATCTTCACGACCTGCATGTAGAAGAAGGAGAAGGGAACGAACCAGACCACCATGACCGAGGTGGTCTCGCTGTCGAGCCTCCAGGTGGTCGTCCCGGTCGCGATCTGGTCGGCCTGCCCGATCAGGGGCCCCAGCAGGAGCACGAATGCGGCGAACATGGGTAGCTCGATGAGGATCTGGGCTCGTTCGGACCAGGCGAACTGCAGTCCCTTGCGGATCTCGTTGACGATCGCCGACGTCAAGGCTCCGGGCCCCAGTCGTGAGCCGGCAGATGCAAGAGCGGGGTTGATATAAGTGCTCATCGGGGGCTCAGGCCTCCTTCGCGAAGCGCGCGGCGCATGGCGGCGTGGTAGGTGGCCAGGCCGATGACTATGAGGACCGAGGTGTGCACCAGCAGCCATGGCAGTGTGCCGTCGGCCCAGGCGGCGTCGAGTCCGCTCGACCCGGTGCTGGACATGGTGGTGTTGAGGGCCTGCACGCCGAGCGCCGTGGGGATGAGGTGGCTGAGGGTCTCGATGCCGTCGGGGAACACCGTGACCGGGACGAGCATGCCGCCGAAGAACATGATCGCCATGTTGAACACGTGGGTGATGGCGCCGATGCTGGCGACCCGCAGGGTGAGTCCGACCATCAGCAGGCCGTAGGCGACCGCGTTCAGCACCGTCAACCCGGCGGTCAATGCGGCGGGCAGCAACGCTGCGGTGCTCCAGTCGTAGTCGAGGTCGAACCAGGTCGTGAAGACGACCGCCAGCGCACCGGCGGCCAGCAAACCCTCGACAGCCAGGGCCGCCATCCGGCCAAGGGCTTGCAGGTACGCCGGTGCCGGGCTGAGCCGGGTCTGCTCGAGGGTGCCGCCGTTGATCTCCTCGGCGATGCCACCGCTGCCGTTGACCGCGGCGGTCTCGGCGATGGTGACCGCGAGCAGTGCGGGCAGCGTGAGCACCATCAGCTCCTCGACGATGTGGCCGCCGCCGATGAACAGGCTGATGCCCAGGTAGGTCAGGGTGTTGAGCACGATGCCGACGACGACGGTGCCCTTGCGATGCCAGGCGAGCCGCAGTCCTTTCGCGGTCTCGCTGCCGAACAGCCCGAGCCGGGTCGGTGTCCGACCGGGCGCACGGACTACGGGGGCGAGGCCGAGAGCGGTCATGGCGCGACCTCCCGGACCTCGGGCGCGACCGTCATAGCGTCTTCGTGCAGCAGCCGGATGAAGACTTCCTCGAGCGTCGGCTGTGCCTTCTCGATCGAGAGCAGTCGGGCACCTGCCGGGAGCACGTCCTCGAGCCCGGCCGCTAAACCGTCTGCGAGCCCGTCCGGCGAGCCGGCGAGGTGGATGTCGTAGCGGTCTTCGGCGTAGCGGGCCAGCAGGTCGCCGGTCGGGAGGTCGGCGATGATCTCGCCCTCGCGGATCACCGCGATCCGGCCTGCCAGCTGTTGGGCGACGTGGAGCTGGTGGGTGGTCAACAAGATGGTCTTCTGCTCGTCGCGGGCCAGGTGGGCGATCCACTCCTTGAAGGTGCGCGCGGACTCGACGTCGAGCCCGAGAGTCGGCTCATCGAGCAGCAGGATCGGCGGATCGGCGATCAGCGCGGCGGCGACGGCGACCTTCTGCTGCATGCCCCGGGAGTAGGAACCAACCGGCTCGTGACGCCGCGGCCACAGGTCCAGGTCGCGCAGCAGCTGCTCGGCCCGGGGCTTGATCGCGCCGCCTCGGAGCCCCTTGAGGTGGCCGAAGTAGAGCAGGTTCTCCCAGGCCGATAGCGGCCAGTACACGTTGCGTGACCCTTCGAGCACCGCACCTATCTGTAGCACCGCCCTGCCGCGATCGGCGCTGATGTCCCAGCCGCCGATCCGGGCGGTGCCGACGGTGGGTGTCACCAGTGCGCTGATCATCTTGATCAGCGTGGTCTTGCCGGCGCCGTTCGGGCCGAGCAGGCCGATCACCTGCCCCCAGGGAACCGACAAAGTAGTCGGGCGCACCGCGACGCGAGCTGACGCGCCACGGCCGTAGGTCTTGCCGAGCCCGTCGAGCTCGAGTGCCGCTGCCGCGGAGGTGGGCCGAGTGTTACGAGGCATCATGTGCGTCCCCTAACTTACAGTGTAAGCAGCGTCTGCTGGACACCCTACGACTTACGCTGTAAGTTCACAAGGGTGAGCACAGGAACCGCCGGCACAGAGATCCGCCTCGCGCTGACTCGCGAGCGGATCATCGAGGCCGCCGTCGACTTCATCGACATCCACGGGCTCGACGCCCTGAGCATGCGCAAGCTGGGCACAGCCCTCGACGTGAAGGGCATGTCGCTCTACAACCACATCGCCAACAAGTCCGAGCTGCTCGACGGCGTGGTCGAGTCACTGTGGGCCGAGACCGAGGCAGCCGCACCCGCGTTGCCCGACTGGCGCGAGGGTATCCGGTCTCTGGCGCACGCGGTGCGCGCAACCGTACGCCGCCACCCCAATGCCGCACCGCTGATCTTCAGCCAGCAGCTGATGCCGCAGGCAGCGCTGCGGCTGGTGCGTACGCATGTGGCCGAATTGGTGGCGGCGGGATTCGACCGGAGCACGGCCTACGACCTATTGCGAACGATTTGGTCCTACGCGTTCGGTTCGGCGTTCGCCGAGATCACCTGGGACCCCGGAAACCCAGGCTGCGCGGTCGACGCACGCCAACTGCTGCGGCCCGGCACGCCCGACGAGCTCGCCGCGGTCGCAGACGTCTTCTGCGGCCAGTCCAACGCGGAGGCACAGTTCGAGCTGGGGCTCGACCTGATGCTCCGTGGCATCGAACAGCCCAGCTGACCGCCCAGCTACTCATCTGCCTGAGGCCGACTCCGAGCGCCCGCTCACAGATAGCGGCAGACCAGATCGGATCCGCAGCTCTCGGGGTCGGGGTCAGCGGCCCCATCACGCAAGGCGGCGATGGTCTCGCGCAGCGCATCCAGTTGAGCGATCTGCTCCTCGATCTCGCTCAGGCGTGAATCGAGCAGATCGAGCACGTGCTCGCAGGGGGCTTGGCCGTGGTCGCGGATGTCGAGGATCTGCTTGATCTGGGCGAGGGTCAGCCCGGCGGCCTGGCCGCGGTGGATGAAGTCGACACGGGCGATCGCGTCGGCGGTGTAGTCGCGGTAGCCACTCGAGGTGCGTTCGGCCGGCGGGAGCAGTCCCCGCTCCTCATAGAAGCGCAGCGTCTTGGCCTTCGAGCCAGCCGCCTCGGCGAGTTCCCCGATCCGCATCCCGATCCCCTTTCGTGTCGCAGGTATCGCCTGGCGCAGGGAGGAGTATCGCTTGACCTTCCCCTGTACTGGAAGGTCCAGTATGGCTGCATCAAGAGCTTTTCCCAACCGCTCCGGGAGGAATCGGGATGCAGACCAGGTACGACCTCGCCATCATCGGCTCAGGCGGCAGCGCGTTCGCCGCGGCCATTCGCGCGACCACGCTGGGCAAGTCGGTGGTCATGATCGAGCGCGGCACCTTCGGCGGTACGTGTGTGAACACCGGCTGCGTGCCGTCGAAGGCACTCATCGCGGCCGCCGAGGCACGCCACATCGCCGTCGATGCGACGGCCCGCTTCCCAGGCATCGCCACCACCGCCGAGGCGGTGGACATGCCGACGCTGATCGACGGCAAGCAGGACCTCGTCGAGAACCTGCGGGGTGAGAAGTACCTCGATATCGCCGATTCCTACGGCTGGCACGTCCGCCACGGCGAGGCCGCCTTCGCCGGCACCCCCGATGCTCCTGTCCTCGAGGTCAGGTCCGCTGACGGCGTCGCCGAGACGGTCGAGACGATCGAGGCGGCGCACTACCTGGTGGCCACCGGCTCCCGACCATGGGCTCCGCCGATCCAGGGTCTGGAGGAGGCCGGGTACCTGACCTCCACCACCGCGATGGAGCTGAGCGAGGTCCCCGAGTCGCTGCTTGTGCTCGGCGGCGGGTACGTGGCCCTGGAACAGGCACAGCTCTTCGCCCGGCTCGGGTCGAAGGTCACCGTCCTGGTGCGCTCGCGACTGGCCTCGAAAGAGGAACCGGAGGTCTCCAAGACCCTGGCCGAGGTCCTCGCCGACGAAGGCATCCGGGTCGTCCGCCGCACGGTCCCGACCAGCGTCACCCGCGACTCCGCCCCCGATGGCGCCCCCGATGGTGACGGCCAGGTAGTCGTGACCGCGGACGTCTCCGGTGGCGCGCAGGAGTTCCGTGCCGACCAGGTCCTGGTCGCGCTCGGCCGCCGGCCGGTCACCGACACCCTCAACCTCGAGGCCGTCGAGGTGAAGACCGGCGAGCTCGGCCAGATCGTGGTCACCGACCAACTGCGGTCCTCCAACCCCCGGATCTGGGCGGCCGGCGACGTGACGGCGCACCCCGAGTTCGTCTACGTCGCCGCACGCCACGGCACCCTGGTCGCCGAGAACGCCTTCACCGACGCCGAGAGGCCGGTGGACTACACCCGGCTTCCGCGGGTCACGTTCACCAGTCCCGCGATCGGCGCGGTCGGGATGACCGAGGCGCAGGTGCTCGCGGCCGGGATCCGGTGCGAGTGCCGGGTGCTGCCACTGGAGCACGTGCCCCGTGCGCTGGTCAACCGCGACACCCGCGGCTTCATCAAGATGGTTGCCAACGCCGAGACCGGCGAGATCCTCGGCCTCACCGCCGTCGCCAAGGACGCCGGCGAGCTAGCTGCCGCCGGGGTCCACATCCTCGGCAAGACCACCACCGAGGTCGCCGAGGCATGGGCGCCTTACCTGACCATGACCGAGGGCATCCGGATCGCCGCCAAGGCCTTCACCACCGACGTCTCGAAACTGTCCTGCTGCGCCTGACCATCACCCACACACGAGACCACCACTCCCGCCACGCAGTTCGTTTCACCCAAATCAGTCATTCACGAAGGAGAATCCGTATGTCGGATCTCAGCACGCAGCTACCCCAACGACTCAGCCAACCCGAGGAGACCGGCCTCGACGCCGGGCTGCTGATCCCGCTCCTGCGGCTGCTCGTCGACGGCGACCCCGTCACCCTCGAGCAGCTCGCCGCGGCCGCCGGGCGCCCGGTCGATGACGTACGCACGAGTCTGGCAGCCGTACCGGACACCGAGTACGACGACCAGGGCCGAATCATCGGGCAGGGCCTCACGCTGCGACCCACCCCGCACCGATTCACCATGGCCGGCCAGGAGCTCTACACCTGGTGCGCCCTCGACACCTTGATGTTCCCGGCCCTGCTCGGGCGCATGGCTCGCGTGGATTCGGTCTCTCCGACCAGCGGCGACCCGATCCGGGTCACCCTCGACCCTGCTGTTGGCCTCACCCGCGTCGAGCCCGCCGACGCTGTGGTCTCGCTGGTCAACCCGGAGCAGATCACCTCGATCCGCTCCTCCTTCTGCAACCAGGCCCACTACTTCACCTCCCCCGAGGACGCCGCAGGCTGGCTGGACGAGCACCCGGGCTTCGATGACCCCGTAGACGAGTGAGGTGAGTCCGGTTGTGGACAGGAGCGCGCCGAGTACGTCGGGGCGGCGCGGTAAGGGGTCGCGCGACTCCGGGAGCAGGACCGCTATCGCGACCGCCCCGAGGATCGCGATCGGGACGTTGATCAGGAAGATGGATCCCCACCAGGAGTGTTCGAGCAGGTAGCCACCGATGATCGGCCCGAGCGGGATTCCGATCCCGAGCCCCATCACCAGCAGCGAGACCGCCTTTCCGCGCTCGGCCGGGCCGAAGAGAGCGGCGAGTACCGCGAAGGCGACCGGCATCACGATGGCTGCCCCCATCCCCATCACGCCGCGTGCGGCGATCACCAGGGCGGCCGAGTCAACCCCTGCGGCGATGGCCGAGGAGATTCCGAACAGGCCGAGCCCGATCAGGAGCAGGCGTTTGCGGCCGTACCGGTCGCCCAGCGCCCCGCAGGTGAGCATCAGGCCGGCGATCACCAAGACATAGGCGTTGACCATCCACTGCAGGCCGTCGGTGCCGACCTCCAGCTCGGTGGCGATGGTCGGCAGCGCGACATTCATGATGGTGATGTCGAAACCGAGAGTGAGTACCGCCAGGCCGAGGGCGGCCAGCGCCCACCATCGCCGTGGGTCGGCGTACGTCGTCGCCATGATGCTCCTTTCGTAGTGGTCCGGTTGGGGGTCAGTCGGTGAGGCCGAGCCGGTCGTGGAGCCGTCGTAGAGGGGCGGGGGCCCACCAGTTCGCCTCTCCGGCGAGCCGCATGATCGCGGGGACCAGCAGGGCGCGGACGATGGTGGCGTCGAGGATGACGGCCAGCGTCAGACCGACGCCGATCACCTTCAGCGCAGTCAGATTCGAGGCAGCTAGGGCGAGGAAGACGGTGACGAGGATGGCGGCCGCGGCGGTGATCAGGCCGCCGGTGCGTTGCAGGCCCTGGGCCACGGCTTCGGTGGTGGTGGCACCCTTGCGGTGGGCCTCGGTGATCCGGGAGAGCAGGAAGACCTCGTAGTCCATCGAGAGACCGAAGGCGATGCAGAAGACCAGCACCGGCAATGTGGTCTCCAAGGTCCCGGTCGGTATGAAGTCACCGACCAGCCAGCGCAGGTGACCCTCCTGGAACACGTACACCAGGGCGCCGAAGGTGGCGCTGAGGCTGAGCAGGTTGGTCACGATCGCCTTCACCGGGATCAGCAGCGACCCGGTGAACAGGAACAGCAGGATGAGGGTGGACAGTGCGATCACGCCCAGTGCCCAGGGCAGCCGGTCGGCGATCGTCTCGGTGGCATCGACCAGGGTGGCCGCGGAGCCGCCGACCAGCACCTCCCCGGGGGCGGGAAGATCACGGACACTGCCGACGACGTCGCGGGCCTCGGCAGGGTCCGCGGCCGACGGGGTCACGGCCACCCACGTTCCCGATGCCGAGGTGTAGCGGGCGTCTAGGACACCGGCCTGCTCACCGGCAGGAGCAGTCGACTGTCCGTCGACGTATCGGCCCGTGGCGGTCTCCACGGCGCTCACGCCCGGCAGAGTTGAGAGCTGGGTGGCGTACGCGTCCAGCTCGTCCTCGCCGACCGCTGTCCCGGACTGTCCGGACAGGACCACCGTGATCGGGTGCTCAGCCGCACCAGGGAAGTCATGCACCAACCGCTCAGCGGTTTCGGCCACGGGATGGTCGGCGGGAAGGGTCCGGTGATCCAGCAACCCGAACCGCACGCCGGTAAATGGCAGCACCAGCAGCACCAGCACCGCGCTGACCGAGACCAGGATCAGCACGGGACGGCGCATCACGAACGCGGCGATCCGGTGCCAGGCCAGGCGGCCCTCCCCAACCTGGGCACGGCGTCGTGTGAACCGCCGGCGGATCGGGGCGAACAGGTCGGCTCGCTCCAGCCGGTGCCCGACCAGGGCGAGAAGCGCGGGAACCACGATCACCGCCATCGCAGCTGCCAGCGCGGTGACCGCGATTCCGGCGTACCCCAGCGACCGCAAGAACGGCATCGGGAACAACAGCAGCGCCGAGAGCGAGAGCGCCACCGTGAGAGCGGAGAACACCACGGTGCGCCCCGCGGTACGCACCGTGATGACCACCGAGGCATCGACAGTGCGGCCGGCACGGCGTTCCTCACGGAATCGGGTCACCAGGAACAGGCTGTAGTCCACCGCGAGCCCGAACCCCAGAGCGGTGGTGAGGTTCAATGCGTAGGTTGACATCGTGGTGGCGTCCGCGATCGTGCCGAGCACGGCCAGTGTGCCAACCACGGCCCCCGCACCCACCAGCAGCGGCAGGCCGGCCGCGATCGCCGAGCCGAAGACCAGCAGCAGGACGAGCAAGGTGATCGGCAAGGTCACCATCTCCGCAGACACCAGATCGCTCTCGGCCTGCTCGTCCACCGCCAGGCCCACGGCGGCTGGCCCGGTGACACTCAGCCTCAGCGTGCCCGACGTCCGCGCAAGGTCGTCGGTGATCTTGGCCGCGGTCTGCTGTGCGGCGTGCTCGCCCCCGGTCAGCTGCACTGCGATGAGCGCGGATCGGCCATCGGGCCCGCGCAGAGATGAATCCGGGGTCGTCCAGTAGGAGTGGACGCCGCCGACGCCAGCTGTCTCGGTCAGCTGTTCAGCGAGGTCTCGTCCTGACTGCACGGGCTCCGGCGAGTCGATGGTGCCCTCGCGCACCTCGGCGATCAGAAGGAGGTTCGTCGGCCCGCCCGGGAACTCGCGGTTCAGCAATTCCTCCGCGCGTTGAGACTCCGCCGATGGGTCCAAGTAGGCACCCGAGACCAGCTTGTCCCCGGCGTCTCGCCCGGCGACGCCGGCGAGAAGGATGAGCATCAGCGCGGTCAAGAGCACCAGTCCACGTCGGCGAAGCAGCAGCTGCAGGAAGGCGCCCGGTTCCGTGTCCGGTTCCGTGTCGTGTCTCCTGCCCTGCTCGTCGCGCATATCCATCGTGACCACCGAAACCTCCAGTCTTGCCGCTGTCAGCGGGATTAGACGATCAATACGCAGGACGCTATCATCGGCGTATGGCAATGACAACGGATAATCCTGAGCCAGCGTTGCGGCGCGGTGCCGCGCTGTTCCATGGCCTCGCGGACCGCAATCGGCTGGCGATCGTCCGTCAGCTCGCCAGCGGCGAACGCCGGGTGGTGGACCTCACCGATGCGCTTGGGCTGGCCCAGGGCACGGTGTCGGGCCATCTGGCCTGTCTGCGCGACTGCGGTCTGATCGTGGGCCGACCCGAGGGTCGGCAGATGTTCTACTCGATCGCGCATCCCGAGCTGATGGACCTGCTGGGTGCGGCCGAGCAGCTGCTGGCTCTGACCGGCGAGGCTGTTGAGCTCTGTCCGAACTACGGCGCTGGCGCCGAGACTCCGGCCGAGATGACTCCGACGACGACCAAGGAAGTAGCACCATGACGGACGCCTGCGGCTGCGGCCACGACGAACCACGCAACGAAGACGGCGAACTGGAGGAGCACGAGCCCGAGCGGCTCTGGGAGATCAGTGAGCTGAGGTTCGCTGCGCTCGCCGGACTGTTCCTCGTGGCCGGCTTCATCGCCGACCGCTCCGGCGCCTCCGGGATGACCGTTACCGGGCTGAACGCCGTCGCCTTGGCGCTCGGCGCCTGGACCTTCGTTCCGAGCACGCTGAGGCGGCTGGCCAAGGGCAAGATCGGCGTCGGGACCCTGATGACGATCGCCGCGGTGGGTGCGGTGATCCTGGGTGAGGTTGCCGAGGCAGCGATGCTGGCCTTCCTCTACTCCATCAGTGAGGGCCTCGAGGAGTACGCGGTGGCCCGCACGCGCCGCGGCCTGCGCGCCCTGCTTTCGTTGGTCCCGGCCGAGGCCACCGTCCTTCGCAACGGCACCCAGGTAAACGTCGCTCCGGCCGAGCTCACGATCGGCGACCTGTTGCTGGTCCGGCCAGGTGAGCGAGTCGCCACCGACGGCGTGATTCATGATGGCCGCACCGCGCTGGACACCTCGGCTCTCACCGGGGAATCTGTCCCGGTTGAGGTTGGTGTCGGAGACACCGTCTATGCCGGCTCCATCAACGGCACCGGCGTCCTCGAGGTCGAGGTGACCACCACCGCCGAGGACAACTCCCTGTCCCGGATCGTCAACATCGTCGAGGCCGAGCAGTCCCGCAAGGGCAACGCCCAGCGCCTCGCCGACAGGATCGCCAAGCCGCTGGTGCCCGGGATCATGGTCCTGGCCGCGATCA
Organism: Nocardioides sp. NPDC057772; assembly: GCF_042798075.1. Taxonomy (NCBI): domain Bacteria; kingdom Bacillati; phylum Actinomycetota; class Actinomycetes; order Propionibacteriales; family Nocardioidaceae; genus Nocardioides; species Nocardioides sp. NPDC057772. Next base: position 31,631 of record NZ_JBHVKN010000018.1, on the reverse strand, counting down.
TCGCGATCACCGGCAGCCTGCTCGGCGACCCCGCCACCTGGATCGAGCGTGCCCTGGTCGTCCTGGTCGCCGCCTCCCCGTGTGCTCTGGCGATCTCCGTGCCGGTCACCGTGGTCGCCGCCATCGGTGCCGCCAGCCGCATCGGCGCCCTGGTCAAGGGCGGCGCGGCCCTCGAAGCGCTGGGCCGGATCCGTGCCGTCGCTCTGGACAAGACCGGCACGCTGACCCGCAACGAGCCCGCGGTCGTCGAGGTCGCGACCTCGACAGGCCGTACCCGCGAGCAGGTCCTCGACATCGCCGCCGCCCTGGAGGCCCGCAGCGAGCACCCCCTGGCCCGCGCCATCCTCGCGGCCGTACCCGAGCACCGCGACGCCGAGGGTGTCGAAGCCGTCACCGGCGCCGGCATCACCGGCATCGTCGAGGGCCGGCCCGCCCGCCTCGGGCGGCCCGGCTGGATCCCCGCCGGCGACCTCGCCGAGCCGGTGACCCGTATGCAGGAAGCCGGCGCAACCGCCGTACTCGTCGAGTACGACGGGGAAGTCATCGGCGCTGTCGGTGTCCGCGACGACCTGCGCCCCGAGGCCGCCGAAGTGGTTGGCCGGCTCCGGGCCGGCGGCTACCAGGTCGCCATGCTCACGGGCGACAACGAACGCACCGCCGCCGCCCTGGCCGCCCAGGCCGGCATCACCGACGTGCACGCCGAGCTTCGCCCCGAGGACAAGTCGGCCATCATCCGCCGGCTCCGCGAGAACCGGCCGACCGCGATGGTCGGCGACGGCGTCAACGACGCCCCCGCCCTGGCCACCGCCGACGTCGGGATCGCGATGGGGGCCATGGGCAGCGACGTCGCGATCGAGACCGCCGATGTCGCGTTGATGGGGGAAGACCTGCGTCACCTGCCACACAGCCTGAGCCACGCCCGCCGGGCACGGTCGATCATGCTGCAGAACGTGGGCCTTTCGCTGGGCCTGATCGCCATTCTGATCCCGCTAGCCGCCTTCGGCGTGCTCGGGCTGGCTGCAGTGGTCCTGGTCCATGAGGTCGCCGAGATCTTCGTCATCGGCAACGGTGTGCGCGCTGGACGCGCCCGTCCGCTGCCCGCGGCGCCGGTGGATGCGCCGACTGCCGCTTCGGCGCCGACGAAGGTCGGGGCCAAGTGAGCCGGGCACCGGCCAGTGCCGCGGTTCACGCGCGGACCGGTCGCGCCGCGGTAGTGCTGGCCGCCGTGAGCGTCGCCGCGGTCGACCTGGCCGCAAAGGCCCTCTCCGAGGCTCGACTCGCCGACTCCACGGTCGACCTGGGACTGATCCAGCTGCAGCTGGTCTACAACCCCGGTATGGCATTCAGCATGGGCGACAGGCTGCCCGGCGGCGTGATCGTCACTGTCACCGCAGCCATCTCGGTCGCCCTGGCCATCTATGCCTGGCACCGGGCCCCACAAGCCGGGTGGGTCGAGCGGATCGCCGGAGGCGCCGTGATCGGCGGCGCGGTCGCCAACGTGGTCGACCGAGCACGCGACGGCGTGGTCACCGACTACCTGCACACCGGGTGGTGGCCCACCTTCAACCTCGCCGACACCTTCCTCGTGATCGGATGCATCGTCGTCGCCCTCGTGAACGCCCGTCCCGAGCACGCGACTGACGAGGAAGCGGCTGACGAGGACGCGGCACCGGCGCCGGTACGCACCAGCCCGACCAAGCCGGACACCGACCTGTGACCCCGCCACCGACGGCGGGTAACTGAGGAAGAGATGAACGTGATCAGCTCGGCTCTGCAAGCGATCGGCTTGTTCCTGGTGACCAACATCGACGACATCATCGTCTTGTCCTTGTTCTTTGCCCGCGGGGCCGGGCAAAGAGGGACCACCGCCAAGATCGTCGCAGGGCAGTACCTCGGGTTCGGTGGCATCCTCGTCGCGTCCATCGCGGTGACCCTCGGAGCCGGACTCTTCCTTCCCGACGAGGCCATCCCGTACTTCGGGCTCATTCCCCTGCTGCTCGGTCTCTACGCCGCTTGGCAGGTATGGCGCAACGGCAGCGAGGACGACGACGACTCCCTGGCGGACAGGCGCATCAGTGCGATCACCGTGGCCGCAGTCACATTCGCCAACGGTGGAGACAACATCGGGGTCTACGTCCCGGTCTTCCTCGCGGTCGGCAACGGCGCCCTCGTCGCCTACTGCGTCGTGTTCCTGGCTCTCGTCGTCGTCCTGGTCCTGGCGGCGAAGTTCATCGCCACCCGAAAGCCCATCGCGGAGGTGCTGGAGCGATGGGAACACATCCTGTTCCCCCTGGTCCTGATCGGGTTGGGCCTCGTCATCTTGATCGAGGGCGGGGCGTTCGGTCTGTAATGCGCTGCGACGTGGTTCAGCCGCTGAAGAGCAGGTACAGGCCGCCGACGGTATAGACGACCATCACGGCGAGAAGCGCTAGCTGGCCCGTGACCTGATGCCGCTTCGGCAAGATCTTGACGGCACGGTCGTGGGCGGAGATGACGCCGATGACGTGTCCGGCGACGACGGCGGCGACCTTGATGACAGCGAGGGTCGTCGGATTGCCGGACAGGAAGTAGTTGACGCTCCATTCGGCGGTCCCGAAGAGGTTGGAGCCGTTCACCATCGGGTCGCTGATCTGGATCAGCACCATCTGGCCGTACTCGAGCAGGAGCGTGAGGTAGTGGGCGACGATGTACCCCACGATGATCGGCACAACCGAGTGCGCGAAGAGCGCTGGCAGCGCTCGCCGGGGCGTGTTGGGCGGCGGTGTGGTCGCCATTGTCCCGGCCGTAAGGGTCGCCCACACGAAGACGCAGAAGGCGAGCAGCACAAGTGTGCCGGAGACGGTGGGGTTGATCCCGATCGTCTGACTGAGCTTCGCCCAGGTCGTGGAGCGGCTGAAGCTGTCGTATGCGGTCGACCCGAGGAGAACCGCGACGATGGCGACGCGGCTGGGGGTCGGGTTGAGGCCGTCGAGGTGGTTCAGCGGCGACTGCCACACCAGCGTTCCCTCCCGCGTGCGGCCGATCGGTGAGAGGTGGGCGATCAGGGTCGAGTACGCCTCGAACGGATCGGCCCGTGCGAACCACTTCGGGCCGAAGAGGACCGCACCACCGAGCACGAAGAGGACGTAGAGCGCGAGCCATCCCTGGAGTGGCGCAAGGTACGTCGAAGCCGGATGCACGAGCTCGAGCCAGACGAAGGCGAACAGACCGAGTGCGGCCGGCCAGTAGCCGACCCATGCAGGTAGGGGGATGAACCCGTCACGAGCACTCGCGCCGGCAGTCCGGGTGATCCCGGCATGCAACGTTCGCAACGGGTTCAGCGCTCGCCACACCGGGCCGAGGGCGAGTGAGGCAGGCACCAGTCCGACCCAGAGCAGCACGTAGACGATCCCGAAGATCGGGTTGCTGGCCAGGTCTGGGCCCCAGAGGGCCCAGACCAGGTAGGCGAGGATCAGCATGCCCAGCGTCCGGGCGACGATCCTGAGCCAGGTCGAGTCGATGGTCGAGGCCAAGTGAGGTCTGAGCGGGATGCCGGTCCTAGTGCCGTCGAATCGGGGTCGGCGCCAGGCGAGGACGAGCACGATGAATGAGACGGCTACCGCGACGCCGGCGCCGGTGATCGCGTATCCCGCGGGGATCGGGAGGTCCTGGGCGCCGCCGACTCCGTGTGCGGGGAGAATGGTCTGCACTGGGTCAGCGGACTTCGAGCTGGGCGATGAGCGCGTCTGACTCGTGCTCCTCGACGTCGACCAGCCCGGGCTTGTCGACGGTGACTGCGATCGTGGTGGTGCCCTTCTTGAACTCCGGCGTCTGCTCAGGGCTCGAGTGCACGTGCAGTCCACCTGCACGGTCCGAGGTGACGATGAAGGTCACCGGCTCGCCGACCTTGGCGTCGATGCGGTCGCCCTTCGGAGACACGTTCTCACCGTTGATCGTCACTTCCACGACGGGCCCGGCCGGTTCGGACGGCTCCGCAGAAGGCGGTGCGGTCGTCGCTTGGCTGCTCGGGCCGGCGGCCGTTGAGCCGATCGATTCGGCCGCAGAGGGTGCCACCGAGGACCGGGGCGCCGTCGACTCGCCTGCACCGCAGGCGGCCAATAGCGCCACCAAGGCTCCAGCAGTCCCGAGAACGAGTGGCTTCCTCACAGGCTTCCTCCAGTTTGCGTGCGTTGCGTATGGTTCGACCGCGCCACTTCGGCGATCTCCGAAGCTGGATAGTACGTTAGATGCGCCCCCTGAGAGTTCCCCCAATCGCACGCGCCCAAACGGTCGCGAACCGACCAACCGCTGGACTCTGCTGGATCGGCTGTCATCAGACCCCCACGACCGACCCACGAGGATGATGAATTCCACCCGACCATCTGGGCGCCACCGCGCCGAAGACTCGAAGCCGTTCTCGCATCGGCCCAGTCCCGGACGACGTCGTGCCCGCCGTCCGACCGCTCCTTGGGTCCTCGGCGCCTCGGCAGCGGTGACCGCGGTGTCGGCGGGTCTCGTTGCGCTCACCGGGGCCACCCAGGCCGACGATGCGACCGGCTCCGAGTCGGTCGACATCGCCAGCGCGCCGGCGAGCCCGCCCGCCCAGACCAAGGCCGCCCCCGTTGCCCCGTCGCCGACGACGACTCCGTCCAAGGACCGAGAGCGACAGGTCTCACGTGGAGGCGACCGGACCTCGCCGGATCCGAAACCGGAATGGCTCGCCTCCTGCGGCCCGGCGGACGAAGAGGGGCGGCACAGCAACGGCCGCCTCGCGGTGTCCGATCTGTGTGAGATCCCGGTCGAAGGCACCCATCTTCTCCATCCCGACGCCGCGACAGCCTGGTGGCGCCTCGACCGCCGCTACCGCGCTCGGTTCGGCGAGCAGATGTGCGTCACCGATTCGTATCGCAGCATCGAGGCGCAGGAGCAGGTCTACGCCGAGAAGCCCGGGCTGGCTGCGACCCCGGGCACGAGCAACCACGGTTGGGGTGTGGCCCTCGATCTCTGCGGCGGGGTCGAGTCCTTCTCCTCAGAACAGTACGCGTGGCTGCGCGAGCAGGCCCCTGCTCTGGGCTGGGACAATCCCGAATGGGCGCGTGCCGAAGGATCCAAGCCGGAGCCCTGGCACTGGGAGTTCTCTGCAGCCTGAGCCCCCAGCAGACACCGATGGGAGAATGACCCGCATGCGACACCTCGGACACCTCGAAGCAAGGATCATGGACCTTCTCTGGTCGGCTGATCGTCCGCTCACGGTTCGCGAGGTGCACGAGCAGCTGCCGACTGACCGCAAGCGTGCCTACACCACGGTCATGACCGTGTTGGACAACTTGTTCAAGAAGGATCTGCTGGCCCGAGACCTTCACGGCAAGGCCTACCGGTATCGACCGGTGACCACCCAGGCCGAGCATGCCGCCGCGGCCATGGAGGAGCTGCTGAGCGCCAGTGGCTCGCCGGGTTCCACGTTGCTGCACTTCGTCGAGCAGCTTGCACCCGAGGAAGCACGAGAGCTCCGCAAGGCGCTTGATTCCGTCACGGAGGTCGATGGCAGATGACCGCCGTCTTACTGAGCTCTGCTGCCGTGTTGCTCGCGGTGCTGGGCGGTCGGGTGCTCACTGCGGCGGGCATCGCGGTCCGCGCCCCTGGGGCCGCGGTGTTGCTGTGGCAGTCGCTCACGATCGCAGTCTTGGGCTCGGTCCTGCTGGCCCTCGTGGTGATGATTCTGCCTGCGTCGCCGGCAATGCTGTCAGAGACGGCAGCCTGGTTGGGGACGTGCCTCGGGTTGCTGGAGGCGCACTATCCCGCGCCGCTCGGAGATGCTGGCTCCCTGGCCGCGCTGGCCCTCTTGGTCGTTGTCGTGGCACGAGGCGCTGCAGGCGTACTCGGCGAAGCGATGGCCGCCGGCCGCGCACGCACACGCGCCAGAGAGCATCTCGCCGTTCTCGTGCGAGACGCCAAGCCAGACTGGCTCGTGGTGGTCGATGACCCTCGCCCGACGGCCTACTGCATACCGGGGCGGCGGCCAGCCATCGTGATGACTTCAGGGGCCATCTCATCGCTCAACGATGCGGAGCGAGGTGCCGTGCTCGCCCACGAGCGGGCACATCTCCGCAGTCGCCATCACTGGGTGATCACCTGGGCGACCGGCCTACACCGCGCCTTCCCGTTCGTCCCTGCGTTCCGCGCAGCGGCCGACGCGCTCCCACTCGTCATCGAGATGCACGCCGACGACGTCGCCGTACGGGTCGCTGGCCGACGCGCCTTGGCCACCGCCCTGGTGCGCATGGCCGAGGGTCCTACCCCGGGGGCGACCCTTGCCATCAGTGGGTCCGGTGCGCTCGTTCGTGTCCGCCGGCTTCTGACGGAACCGTGTCGTCTGAGCAGGGCCGCGATCACCGGGGTCGTGGCACTCATCGTGGCGATGCTGGTCGCGCCGGCGTTGATCATGCTTGCGCCTGCGATGGAGTCAGCACTGCGTGATGACTGCGCTCCGTACGAGCATCCGTGCGACGTGCCCGGTCGCTCAGACGTCTCGCTCAACTGATCGTTCGCGGCTCGATGCCGCGGGTCGCCGGCTCGGTCGAAGCTGCCGAGGCTTGCAACTTGGACCTTGGTACAGGTTTACCGTGGTCTCCATGGAAACCTTGCTCACCACCGATGCGTGCACCATGCCCACAGCTGAACGACCGCTGCGGCTTGCGGAGTTCGACGACCTCTTCGCTACTGCCGTCCGCGCGGTCGAGCGCCGCAGAACCCACGTCCGGATGCACCTCAGCGGCGATAAGGGTCTGGGCGAGCGGGTTCGGGATCTGACGCAGCGGGAGAGCTCGTGCTGCTCGTTCTTCACCTTTGCCATCGATGGCACCGACCAGGCGCTCACCCTCGACATCTCCGTACCGCCGGCGCGGCGCGAGATTCTGGACGCGCTCGCTGCGCGTGCCGAGGAGCTGTCGGCGTGAGTCTGCGCATCAACGAGGTCGCCCAGGCCGCCGGCGTCAACCGCGAGACCCTGCGATACTACGAACGCCGCGGACTGATCGAACAACCCGACCGCAGCCCTGGAGGCCACCGGCTCTACGACCAACGAGCGGTGCAGACGCTGCGGATCATCAAGGCGGCCCAGCGCCTTGGCTTCACGCTGGACGAGGTGGCGGACCTGATCGAGGTCGGCCGCCGACGCGGCCGTGACTCAGGGCTCCAGACACGTGCCAGGGCCAAGCTCCTCGAGGTCGAGGAGCGGATGGCTGACCTCGCCGCGATCCGCGACAACCTCCGTGCGGCGCTCGACGCCGGATGTGATGACCTACACCAGTGCGCCACCAGCGACTGCTGCCCATTGCCGTTCATCGAGATCACCACCAGGAAGGCCGACGCATGAGCGCGAAGATCAAGGACCGCCACCTGGTTGGCGCCGGAGCGGCGGCATGCGCGATCTGCTGTGCACCGCCACTTCTCGCGCTCCTCGGCATCGTCGGCGCCGGCATCGCAGCTACCGTCGCCACCCTGGCTTTCGCCGGCCTCGCCTTCGGCGCTGTCGTCCTGAGCGTGGCCCTGCTCGCCCTCTGGGCACGCCGCCGTGCGGCCCACGCCACCTGCGCGCCAGGTGGTGGTCCCGTCGATGTGTCCATCAGCGGCCGCCCCAGCGATAGCGACGCACCGCAGGATCCGATGCCGGCGGCTGACAAGATTGCGCCGTGGACGCCCTGAGATCGATCGCCCTGTTCGTCGCCGCTGCCGTCGCCGAGATCGGCGGTGCGTGGCTGGTCTGGCAGGGCGTGCGTGAGAACAAGGGTTGGGTCTGGATCGGTGCAGGCGTGATCGCGCTCGGCATCTACGGCTTCGTTGCCACGTTGCAGCCGGACGCCCACTTCGGACGGATCCTCGCTGCCTATGGCGGCGTGTTCGTGGCCGGCTCACTCGCCTGGGGCATGGCGCTCGACGGCTTTCGACCCGACCGGTACGACGTCACCGGGGCACTCATCTGCCTGGTCGGAGTCGCGGTGATCATGTACTCGCCGCGGACCACCTGAACACTGGTCATCTGAGCCCTGGACCGAATCGGCGGTCGAGACCGCCATGATGCGCTCGAGCGTCAGGTGTCCCGGTCCATGGGCTGGCGATGCTGCTCCCGGCCGTCCTCCGATGCATCAGCCAGAGTCTGCAGGTAGGAGTTGTATGCGGTGAGGGCGGCGTCTCCATCGCGGTTTGCCTGGCGGTCGAGACGCCGCGCCTCCCGCTGGTCATCGCGGACCCACGCCACCACGAGAGCCCCCGCGAGCACCGCAAGGGGAAGATCGCCCATCGCCCACCCGAGTGAGGCACCGAGGTACTGGTCATCTGCCAAGCTCGGGCCCCACGAGCGCTCGAAGCTGCCGAACCAGCTTTCAGCCAGGATCTCGCCGCTCGACATCAGTGAGATCGAGAAGAACGCATGGAACGCGAAGGTGACCATCAACAGCACGACGCGGAACGGGTAGGCCGGACGCTTCGGCCCAGGGTCAATCCCGCAGATCACGTTGGCCAGCAGGTAGCCGCTGATCATGAAGTGCGCCGTCATGAACAGATGCCCGGTATGCGTGCGCAGCGACAGCTCGAAGAGCCCGGAGTAGTAGAAGACGAAGAGGCTCCCCACGAACACGACCGCGGCGATCACCGGGTGGCTGACCAGGCGCATCGGCCAGGACCGCACCGCCACCAGAAGCCATTCTCGAGCGCCGCGGGACCCGTCCTCACGCCGTCGAAGCGCCCGGAACGCAAGGGTCACCGGTGCGCCCAGGACCAGCAGGATGGGCACGAGCGTGGTGATCGTCATGTGCTGGACCATGTGCATGCTGAACAGCACGTCGCCGTAGGCCCCGGGAGCTCCGCTCGTCGCCCAGAAGAAGACCAGCCAGCCTGCCGCCCAGCACGTGGTGCGGTCGACGCCCCAGCGCACCCCACGGCGGACCAAGCGTCGCACGCCGCCCAGATAGAGGAGGACGGCAAGGATGGCGACGGGTCCCCAGAACGTGTCCAACTGCCACTGTGTCAGCCACTCCTCCCGCCGGAGAGGAGGCGGCATCGGATGGCCCAGGACGACCTCGGTCGGCGTGGGTACCGGCTCAGAGCCGGCAGGAGGCCCGGTGCGACTCAGGGCGACACCGGTGCCGATCGCCACAGCCATCACGACCAGCTCGCCCAGCACGAGGCGCACGAACCGGCTCCCGGTGCCGGGCTCCGCTGTCGCAGCGATCCTGCGCCGATACCACCAGCCGATGGCGACGCACGCGCCGAGCGCAAGGACCTTGATAGCGAGCAGGAGGCCATACGTGCTGGCGATCGCACCCACCTCTGGCAGCCGGATCGCGGCACTCAGCACGCCGGATGCCGCGACGATGAGCACGCACCAGCCGGCGAGGCGGGAGTAGGCACGCATGACCTGCGGCGTCCGGGCAGCTCGGCCTGCGATGACTATGGCCGCGAGGCCGCCCACCCACACGGTCACCGGGACCAGATGAAGGAACTGGAGATTGACCCCCAGTTCATGGTCGGTGTCGCCCGCCGCATGGCCCGTGAGCGCCAGCGGCCACAACGCCGCGAGTGCGATGACAGCGGAGACCCCGAGCCCGGTGACGCTGCCGACCAAGGTCGCCGAGTACGCAGCGACCGAGGCCAGCACCAAGCTGGCCAGCAGGGCGCGGCCGCCCTCGCTCTGGGTGGCGAAGAACCACACCTCTCCGAACCCGGTCCGGCCGACGGGCTGACCGACGACATCTGAGGCGACCAGCATGAGCTCGGCGACCGCGGCCACCAGCCACACCGCCCCGACCGCGGCGGCCACGCGCTGCAGACGCTGCGGATGTGGCCCGACCAGCGCCGGGTTGTCGTCGCGGCCAGGTAGCAGCACTGCCGCGACCACCAGCGCGCCGATCACGACGGTAGCGGACCCGTCCCGCACGGCCTTCGCCACCGGAAGTCCCCACTGCGTCAGCCACCCCGTATCGGGCAGCCCGACAACAGCAGACGAGCTCAAGCCGCCGGTCAAGGCGAGCAGCACTACTGCGGTCATGGCCGGCAGGAACAGGAGTGCCCAGGTGGCGTGGCGGAGCACGAATGGCGGAGTCAACGCCGCACACCTCGTCTCCGGAGGAGCAAGACTGGGATGCCGAGTATGGCCGCGGCGACGACCGCGATCGCGACCATCATGCCGACGCCGCCAGATGAAGACTCGTCGCTCGGCCCCGACGTCGGTGACTGCGGCTCCGCGAAGCTGCTCGGTGACATTCCCGGCGACGTTTCAGACGGCGGGGTGATCTCGGGGGTTGCTGTTGCGGCCGGCGCACGCACCGTGAACCCGATCTTGCCGGCGATCGGATGTCCGTCCGCCGAGACCACTCGGTAAGCGAGGGTCCATCGCGTGCTGGCCGCCTGTGCGGCAACCGTCGGTCGGGCGGCGCTGACACGTGGCCCGTCTACCTTGGCTCGAAGCTCGACGGGTGAGCCGTTGGCAGGGGTGAGTACGACGTTGGCGTACTGAGGACTGATGTTCTGGTTGAAGGTCAGCACGAGATCGGCGGGAACTGCGGCGAGGCGGGCGCCATCCGCAGGGTTCGACGAAGACAGCTCACTGTGCGCACTCGCCGGCGACACCTGCAAGACGACCGAGACAGCGGCGAGGAGCATCGCGAACAGCGGGATACGGCGTTTCCGCGGCGTGCCTTCCGCACGGCGGTGCTTCTGGAGGTGATGACTGTCCACGGTGCTCCCTGTAGTGGCGGACGACGGAATGTTCTAGAGTCAATCGTACGAAGCCGCATAGTAGAGCGACTGGCCCCACCCCTGAATGATTCAGTGCACGCTGAATTCAGTCTTGCCTGAATTCAGCGTTCACTGTAATTTTTCGAACATGACCCATCTCGAAGATCGCGTCGATGCGGTGCGACGCGTCGGCCGTGCGCTTGCCGACCCGACTCGCGGCCGGATCCTGCTGGAACTCAGCGAGGGTCCTCGCTATCCGAGCGACCTAGCCGACTTCCTTGGCGCCACGCGCGCCAACATCAGCAACCATCTCTCCTGCCTACGCGGATGCGGCCTGGTCACGAAGGTCGCCGAGGGACGACAGGTGCGCTACGAGCTGGCGCACCCCGGCCTGGCGCACGCGCTCAACGACCTACTCGGCGTGGTTCTTGCCGTGGACGAGCACGAGCATCTCTCGCCGGACGACGACGGAGTTGCCCACAACGGGATCGGGGTTGCGATCTGATGGGCGCCGGACACTCGCACGCCGCCCCGGCAGGACACGCCGGGGCGCGCTACCGCATCCGCATGGCGATCGCGTTCGGACTGGTGGCCGCCTATTTCCTCGTCGAGCTCGTTGCGGGCATCGTCTCTGGCTCGCTGGCGCTGATCTCTGATGCCGGGCACATGGCCGCCGACGTCGTCGCGCTCGGGGCTGCGTTGGTCGCGACTCGGATCGCCACCAGGCCCGACTCGACCGGCCGCCGGACCTACGGCTCCTATCGCGCTGAGGTCTTCGCATCCGGCCTTACGGTGCTCATCATGCTCGGCGTGGCGGCCTACGTAGTCGTCGAGGCCATTGGCCGGATCGGCGCTGAGCCGGAGGTCGCCTCCACCACGATGCTGGCGGTGGGCGTGATCGGGCTTGCGGTCAACGTGGTCTCGATGCTGCTGCTGCGATCGGGTGCGAAGGAGTCGCTCAATGTCAAGGGTGCCTACTTCGAGGTCGTCGCCGATGCTGCAGGCAGTGTCGGGGTCATCATCGCGGGCCTGCTGGTCGCAGCGACGGGGAACGGGCTGTGGGACACCCTGGTCGCACTGGCGATCGGAGTCTTCGTGGCCGTGCGGGCCGTGGTCCTGGGCCGCCAGGTGCTGGCTGTGCTCGGGCAGCACGTCCCAGAGGGAATGCACCTGGAGGAGGTGGTGGCTGACCTCAGGTCGGTCCCAGGTGTGCGCGACATCCATGACCTCCACGTTTGGACGCTCACCTCCGGCATGAACGTCGCCACGGCCCACCTCGTGGTCGCCGACGACAGCCCGCAGCAGGTCCTGACCGCTGCCCAGTCGCTGCTTGCCGAGCGTCACCACATCGAGCACGCCACCCTCCAGGTAGAGGCGACGCCCACCAACCGGTGTCACGAGATCAACTGGTGACCTCCGGTGTCGGCCGTTTCGCGGTCACGAGCCACGCCGCTGCGTCGAGGAAGACCCCGCCCTCTGAGGCGTACGGAGCGACTGCAGATGCAATCGCGTTCCAGCCGGCGATCGCCTCAGAAGCATCGACTCTCGAGAACACGGACTCGGCGAACTCACTTCGCTTGAGGTACGTCAGCATGTCGGAGAGGTCTGACCCCTGGAACTGTGCGGCTACGACGGGTTGAACCTCGATGGCTTCGAAGCCTGCCTCGAGAAGGGTCGCCTTGATCACCGACGGGTCGGCTAGGGAGAACGCGGCGTGGGACCAGTTGTTGGCGTCGAACTCAGGGACGGGAACATGCTCGAGTGCGGCCGTCAGCGGCACCATGAAGCACTGCTGCTGCAGGAGACCTTGCCAGCACGTGAAAGCCAAGCGGCCACCGGGCCGCAGCGAGCGGCGTAGGTTGGCGAAGGCAGCCGCTAGATCACTGAAGAACATGACGCCGAACTGGCTGATCACCACATCGAAGGCACCGTCCGCCGTGTCGGCGACCTGGGGGTCGACCTTCTCGAAGGCCACGTTTCCGAGAGCGCGGTCGACTGCCCGGGCCTGGGCCGCTTCGACCATCGCTCCCGACAGGTCGACACCCAACACACTCCCGGTGCCACCGGCCACCCTCGCGGCGTCCAACGTCCGGCTACCCAGCCCGTAGCCGACATCGAGCACATCGTTGCCCGGTTCGATGCGTGCCGCGGCCATCAAGGCGGCGCCGAAAGGCGCATGCATGCGTTCATACCGGTCACGATCTGTGACCCACCGCCTGCCGACGCCGCCGTCCCAGATCGAGACCATGCGCCCATTGGGCCCAGCCACCACCACGCTGCTCCTCCGCACCTCTTCGGCCGCTGCTCGGCTCCGTGTCCCGGTCGATTACGATGCACCATAGTACTTTCGAGGAGAAGAAGGATGTGCCTGGGTGAAGCCCCAAGTGAAGGTCTCACTGATTGTGGCCGTCGTGTTCGCCGTGCTGACCGCGGTGATGTTGGTGGTCGCCGGTCGAGACGACGGCGAGGCCAACCCAGCCGATCCGGGCGATCCGAGCGCGGCCTCCGAAACCAGTCGGCTCGTCCGCGATGACAGCCGGATCATCGGGAAGCGCGGAACGAGTGACGTCGTCCTCGTCGAGTTCCTCGACTTCGAGTGCGAGGCCTGCGGCGCCGCATACCCGATCGTCGAGGACCTGCGCGAGAAGTACGGCGACCAAGTCACGTTCGTAGCTCGCTACTTCCCGCTGCCCGGGCACTTCAACTCGGAACGAGCGGCTCGCTCGGTGGAGTCAGCTGCCCGGCAAGGGAAGTTCGACGAGATGTACAGCAAGATGTACGAGAAGCAGGGGTCATGGGGCGAGAAGCAGGTGCCGATGGACGACCTGTTCCGGCAGTACGCCGAGGAGATCGGGCTCGATATGGCGAAGTACGACGCCGACTACGCCTCCGAGGAGGTCGCAGCCCGCGTGCGGCGCGACGTCGAGGACGGGACCGCGGTGGGCGTCCAGGGGACCCCGACGTTCTTCCTGAATGGAGAACCTCTCGAACCAGCATCGGTTGAGGACTTCGAGGCCGCGATCGTGGAGGCGCTGGCCGAGTGACACCGGTGACAGCTTCGACCCGATCCGCGTCGGACCGAGGAGTGGCGGTGCTACTCCTGATAGGCGGGTTGGTCGGTTTCACCGCCGCCTTCGTGCTGACGCTGGAGAAGATCACCCTTCTCAGTGACGCTGGATCCGCGCTGTCGTGCGACCTCAATCCCATCCTCAGCTGCGGGTCGATCATGAAGACGGAGCAGGCCGAGGCATTCGGGTTCCCGAACCCGCTCATCGGCGTGGCGGCTTTCCCGGTCCTTGCTGCCACCGGTGCCGCCGTCCTTGCCGGCGCACGGTTCGCCCGGTGGTACTGGCTGGGACTCCAACTGGGGGTCACCCTGGGCATCGCGTTCATCGGCTGGCTGATCTTCCAGAGCCTGTACCGCATCGGCGCCCTGTGCCCGTACTGCATGGTCGTGTGGGCCGTTGTGCTCCCTGTCTTCTGGCATGTGACGGTGCGCAATGCGAGCGCCGGGGTGTTCGGCGCCCGCATCGCCGGTTCCCGAATTACGCGGTGGGCGCGGGAGTGGAGCGTGCTCGTCATCACGGTCGCTGTCCTGCTCGTTATCGCGCTGATCACCGAGCAGTTCTGGTACTACTGGCGGACGCTCGTATGAGGTCCATCGCATGAATGGACTGCAGGAGACCGTGCTCGCCGGTCCGCTGCTCCTCGCGTCGCTCGTCGCGGTGACAGCGGGGATCGTGTCGTTCTTCTCTCCGTGTTCTCTGCCCCTGGTGCCGGGCTATCTCTCCTACGTCGCAGGAGTCTCGGGACAGGAGTCCGTCGTGGTCCGCGACCTGAGGGGCAACGAACCCTCGCCCCGAGGCCGCGGCCGCACCCTGCTGGGCGCGACCCTGTTCGTGCTCGGCTTCGCTCTGGTCTTCACCAGCTACGGAGCCCTGTTCGGGGCACTGGGTTCACAGCTGGTCCTCCACCAGGCCACGATCATCCGCATCTCAGGGGGCTCACCATCCTGTTCGGCCTGGTGTTCGCGCTTTCGGGCGCCCGGGTGCCGTTGCTGGGCCGGACGATGCGCCTGCGCTACCAGCCCCGCGTCGGCTTGGCCGGCGCACCGCTGCTGGGCGTCGTGTTCGGCGTGAGGTGGACGCCGTGCATTGGACCTGCTCTGGCGGCAGTGCTGACGCTGGCTACGAGTTCGGCGACCGCGGGCCGAGGCGCAGTCCTTGCGTTCGCGTACAGCGCGGGGCTCGGCCTGCCGTTCCTGCTCTCGGCATTGTCAGTCAGCAAGGCGATGCGCCGATTCGGCTGGGCCCGCAAGCACGGCATGACCGTCGCCCGCCTCGGTGGGGCCTTCCTGATCGCGCTCGGACTGCTTCAACTCACCGGCGTCTGGTCGGAACTGATGGCCGCCCTGCAGTCCCTGATCACCGGCTGGAACACGCCGATCTGAGCAGCCCGATGGAGAACAACACATGAGCCAGACCGAGACCCCAGCACCCACCACACCCGCACGCGGCAGACGCATCCTGATCGCGATCGCCGTCGCCGGCGCGATCGCACTGGTGGCCTGGGTCGTCGCAGACCGCTCCGAGGAAGCCCCCCGCGCCAGCGCCGAGGGCGGGTCGGTCGTCGAGGAGTTCGACATCGCCGACCGCGCCGCGGGCAAGCCGTTCCAGGCTCAACTCCTGAGCGGGAAGCAACTGGACTCGGACACGCTGAAGGGCAAGGTCGTGGTCTACAACGTCTGGGGCTCGTGGTGCGCCCCCTGTGTCGCTGAGGCACCAGACCTGGTGAAGGTGGCCAACGAGTTCACCGGCCAGGTCACCTTCATGGGGATCAACGTGCGCGACAACGATGGCGCGGCCAGAGCGTTCGAACGAAAGCACCTGGTGCCCTACGACAGCATCACGTCAGCCGGCTCCATCCAGGCCATGGGCGCGTTTCACAACTCGCTAGCAGCCTCCGCCGCGCCCACGACACTGGTCGTGGACCGCGAGGGACGTGTAGCGGCACGGGCAATCGGACCGGTCACCGCCACGACCCTCCGCAACCTGATCGAGCCGGTTCTCGCCGAGGACAACGCCTCGAGGTAGAGCGCTCCCCCGCGGTAGCGGACGGCTCAACAAGACCGAGAGCGCACGACAAGTGACGCTCCACAGCAGCAAACAAACCGCGTCGCGCAGCACAACGAGCACACCGCGAGCAGGACACGAACCAGCGACCCATCTCACTGTTTAACTTTCGTTACACAGACCGCGAAACCAGACCCATCTCTCAACCGAATACCGCGGACCACACTGAGATGATGGACGACCAGAACCGATGACCAACACCCGCACTCAGCATGGCCCTCGTGTTGGTGTCGTAGTCCGCGACGTGGAGCTCTGGCAGCATCCGCTGAATCCTCGAGTAGAAGGTTGTGCAGACACCGATTAACTCCAGGACCTCTCGAGGAGGGTCTTGCTCGCGCGCAGCGACAGGTGCGGTCGGGCGCGCGCCAGATGCTTCCTGACCTGGCTCGTCGATGGTGGTCGCTGCCCAGGGCTCCCCCATCTCGTCGTCGTCGACGACGACGCCGTCGCCGACGAGATAGTCGAGTCCGTGCTTCTCGGCGGTACGAAGGATGTGACGCGATGAGGGATCTCTCATGACCTCTTCGGCAACCTGCGGGCGCCTCAGCACGTCCATCACGACGTGGGCGGCGTCGGAGTCTTCGTGCAGAAAATCACGCACGTGGTCGACGCGCTCCTGCGCACTGACCGGATACTTCGGCTTTTGACCGGCCGCCCGCATGGCCTCGTTGACGGTCCAGACACCACCGTATTGGTTGATCCGGGTGAACCGGTCTTCGAGTGACGACAAGACCTTGTAGATCGTGAACGACACGTTGGCTGTCCTAGTCTCCCGTGGCCACCGGATCGCTACATGTCGGTAACCCGCCAATGTCGACGGCGCCAGCCCGACGGCCTCTGCGTACCGGGCCAACAGATCATGAACACCGTGATCCTCGAACCCGCTGGGCTGGGCCTTGATCATCTCAAGGGTCAGGTCACCCAACTCGAACTGGATGTCGGTCTCCGACCGGACCAGTTCACGACCTCGTGCTACCCACCCATCCCACTTGATGGGGTCGATCTCCGGAACGCTTCCCATAGCAGCCTCCTCATCGGATTGCGCTCCATGAGGTGCTGCTGGTGTCGCGGGCTTGCTCGATTGGGAGGGAGTCCACGGGCGCTTGCAGCACCCGCCAATTTGCTCTGCCGGTCGCCCGGCGGGAGGCGTCCTAGACGCGTGGCAGCGCCCTCTCCACCCCTGTCGCCACTATCCCACTCGGAGCTCGGCCGATGAAGGTCTACTCCTCTCGAACCGGAGTGATCGAGCTTGAGCGTGCAGGCATCGGGTTGGGCCATGCGAGATGGGCGACGCCGCGCGCATCAACGTTGGTTGGGAACGCTTGTCGGTGCGAACCGCTAACGTCCTGCACAGCGCCGCGACATCCGCGACGCGAAGCGGGAGGGAACATCAAGATGACCAAACAGAACGGACCCGGCGAGCGGCGCATCAGGACGATGGATGCCAAACCGGGCGAGACTTTCGAGCAGCGTGGCCAGGCCAAGCCGAACAAGCCGGTCACACCTCCGAAGCGACCCGCGGGTTCGAAGCCACCGACAGCTCAGGCTCAGATTGCCCAGCAGAATCAGAGACGTGCCGACTCGGAGTAGCCCGCCATGCCGAGTTCGGTCACCCATCTGATCCTCTTCATCGCGTGCCTTGCGCCGGGCGCCGCATTTCTCGCAGTGCACCATCGCGGACCGTACGCGCCCCGGAGCAAGACAACGCTGCACGAGACGAGCACCGTCGTTTTCGCGAGCTTGGTCTTCGATGCGATCGCGATCGTCATCCTGCGGCTCGTGGCTCCGCATGCGGGACCGTTTGCGCTCGACCTACCGGCGTTCGTAGCGTCGCCGGGGAGATACGCACGTGGTTCGTTCGACCTCGTCGGCGGCTGGTTCATGCTGTTTATCGGCTTGGCCACGATACTCGCAGCGCTTGGAGCTGGCCTGCTCAACGGCGCGAGGATGTCAGGCAAGTTACATGCCGCCGCAGTGGCTTGCCGTCTGCTCCCGGCGGGGGCGGCGCGTACGCGGTCTGGGTGGACGCACGTGGTTCGAGAATTCGAGCCGGATGCGTACAAACAGGTCACCTGTCTCCTGGATGACGGCTCGCGGGTCGTCGGCTGGTTGGCCTCCTACAGCACCGTGCCCGAGGACGTGCCTGATCGAGACGTCGTTCTCGCCGCGCCATTGATTTTCTATCGGCCCGATGGGGGCGCGGACGTAGCGAATCACGGTGCGGTGTCGCTCAGCGCACGGTCGATCAAGTACCTGTACGTCGACAACTGGCCAGAGCCACCCGGCCCGCTCGAAGACGTCGACTTCGATCCCGAGGATGCGGTTGCTGACCCTGCTCCATCTGAAGCCTGAGTAGTGCCTGCCGCTGCCGACGACGAGAAGCGGCCAATGTGAAAGGCGTGGTCAGCGCGTTGAGCGTGAACTTGAGGGCGTTCCAGCAACAGAGCATCGCGAAGAAGCCCAGCCATGGCGGTCCGCCACGGTCCAGGACGCTGACCAGTGCATCGGCGGCCCAGGCGTAGAGGGGCGTCACCACGAGCGCGGCGGGGATCGCCCACTTGATGCCGCGGCGGGTGCGGAACCAGGCGATGGCGATGTTCGTAGGGGCGTACGCCTGGAGGTAACTGTAGATGCTGGCGCTGAGGCGCCAGGCGAGGATGAACATGATCATCCGTCCTCCCGGTGATGACAGAGTTCCTCCCGCCAGCGTTGTTGGCATCCCGGGCTCTTGCCCCTTCATCTTTGCCCGTGTGGATAACTCGTGCACGTTCCACGGTTCGGGACGTCTTACGGCCCCTGGATCGACGGACCGGCGCTCCCGGCGCCGATCATGGATGGGGCGATCGCGGCGTTCGTCGCGGTTCGCAACGCGTGGTGCGCGCGGTCTGCGTCGGCTCGTTGGGCGACCGAGCCCGGTCGCACGCCAAGGGGTACGTCGCTGTCGATCTGATATCGGTCGCGGTAGGCGGCGATGGTGACGACGGCGTGGAACCATCGATCGCGGGCAACTGGGCCTGTGGGTGGCGTGCCCATGCGCTGTAGCCATGGCGGAGCAGCCTGGACCGCCTGTTCGGCGAGCGCTCGAGCTCTAGACTCGATCAAGGCCGCGCGCTCGCTGAGCGCAGTGCCGTACCCGTCTGGCAGCGGCCCGCTCACGGCAGGGATGAGGCCAGCGACGAAGCGTCCACTCGTCGATGTTCCTCGATCGGATGCGAGGCGGAGTCGGTGATGGAGCACAGCCGCTATGTCTTCGGCGTCGCCGAGCCCGCGTCGCCCGACCGCCTTCTTCAGCACGTTGCGAGGGTCTCGGCCGTCGGCTTCGACCCTTCGCAGCACCGCGGCCAAGGGACCAAAGGCATCGGAGTCAATGACTTCGTCTGCTTGGTCCGGCGTGAGGCCCGAGCCACGGATCAGTGTGATCCATCGGTCTCGCTGAGCGTGAGCCGCGAGGGTTTCGTACTCAGCCGCAAGCTGGGCGATAGATCTCCATGTCTCCTGCTCGGCCTTGATGGCAAGGTGAGCGGATAGCTCGGCTCCGGCATGACGCAGTACGGCTTGGAGGACCGTCACCGCGGTGACATCGTCATCTTCAAGACCAGTGTGAGTCTCGTCGGGCTGGTCCAGGGCGACGTACGCGGTGTTGGCTTCGCGGCCGCGCGTCATCGCGACGTACAGATGTTCGCGGGTGGTTCTCGCGGTGACCAGAACGTGCGCCGTGTCGACGGTGAGGCCCTCGGCTCGATGGGCCGTGACGGCATAGCCGAGGTCGACGTGGGCAGCGGCGTAGTCGGCGGGGAGGGTGAGCGTGGCCCGGTGGCCATGCTTGCGGCGTACGGTCATGGAACCGTCGCGGTGGACCTGGGTCACCTCCCATCGGTGGCCGTTGCGGACCCAGGAGCCGGTGAGCGTACGCAAGGTGCGGTCGTTGCGGCGGGTGATCACCCAGTCGCCGACCGATGCCCGGTGCTCGTCTGCGAGAACCGCCTCGCGCCCCGGGAGGGTCCTGCCGGTCCGGAGCCGAATGGCTCGCAACTCCTCGTTGATGACGTGGACCTGCTGGCGAGTCTCGGCGATGAGGAGGGTCGCCTTGCCATTGCGTACGTCGTGTTCCCACGCCTGGCGGGCTTGGGTCGCGATCTCGTCCGTGGTGCCCGTACGCAGACGGTCGTGGCGGGCGTACGCGCTGATCGCTACCGGGTTGCCGTCACGGAGCGCGAGGGACGCCGCCTGCTCCCACTCGTTGGCGAAGCGGTGGATGTCGGTGAGTGTCGCGACGTCGGCTCGGCTGGAGGCAAGTAGGGCGAACGCTCCCCCGGCGTCGACCGCGTCGATCTGGGCCGGGTCGCCAACCAAGAGCACCTTGGCGCCGGACTCGACGGCGGCCGCCGTGATCTGGTCGAGTGTCCGTGTGTCGGCCATGCTGGCCTCGTCGAGGATGACCAGGTGGTTAGGTGTCAGCGCGAACGCGGGGTTGCCACGGACGTGTTCGTGGAGCCATTTCGCGGTGTTCTCGCAGGTGATGCCGAGATCATCCGCTAGAACCTCCGCGGCTGAGGCCGACGGGGCGAGGCCAACAACAGAACGCTTGCCGTACGTCGTGGCCCATGCTGCTCGCAGCGTCCGCATCGTCGTGGTCTTTCCTGCGCCGGCGGGGCCGACCAGGACGTCGACCCTCCTGCCCGAGGACGCGATCTGCTCGATCACCCTCGCCTGCTCGTCGCTGAGCCTGCCTGCGTGATGCGCCCGGCTGGTCACTGCTCGAACGACGGGGACGGCGACTGTCTTGGAGGTCTGGCTGGCGGCTCTCGCGAGGAGGCGTGCCTCGGCATCGATCATGTCGTTCGACGAGTAGACCTGTGCGTGGCGGGGCCGGAAGACACTGGTGCCGTCATCGCGCTGAAACTCCGGCGGTGTCGGCGCCGACTCCGGTGGCGTCAGCACTACCGACTGGCGTTCGGCCGCCTCCACGACGCGGGCGACAACCGCTTCACGGGCCTGGACGCTCTCGAACCTCCAGCACATCGTCTGTCGCGATGCTTCGGCCCAGAGGTTCCAGTGCCGCCAGGTCGTACGCTTCTGGCCAACGCCGGCAACGACCCGTGCACCCAACTCATCGAAGAGACCCTGGTCGAACTCTTCGGGGCGACCGAAGGTCGGGGCTTCCGCCGACGTGACCGCCCGCCCCCAGGTCGTGGCGTCGGTTCCGACAACGCCGCGGACCCGAGCACGCCACTCGGTCATCAGATCCGCGAGTGGACGTACGTGCTTCTTCGGCCGCGTAGCCAAGGTCGCTTGCGCACGAAGCTCGACGATCGTGGCTTTCGACGGACGACGTCCGTGCGCCGCGACGTACTCACTGATCAACCTCTCCTTCTCCACCTCGATCGCGCGAGTTCTCGAGGAGAACTCCTTGATCAAATCGTCGGGGACTCCGGTGATCTCCCATTGCGGGTTCCGCTCGGGGCCGCGGTCGCGCAGGTCCCATCGAATTCCGAACGTGCCGGTGAGCCTGTCTGCCAGCACTGCGTTGTAGTGCGCGGAGATGGCGGTCACGGCGGCGTGCATCGGTCGGCCGTCAAGGCTGCGCCAACGCCCGTCCAGAATCGCCTTCACCTTGTTGGAGATCACGACGTGCGTATGAAGCTGCGGGTCGCCGAGACGAGAATCCCAGTGGTCGTACGCTGCCGCAGCCACACCGGCTACGGCGACCTGAGCGACTGCGCCATTCCCGGCTGCTACTCCCGTGCGGGTGGCAGCCACCTCTCGCTCAAGGAAGGCGAGCACGTCGAGGACCGCCGCGTGATGTGCAGCGACGATCAGCTCCTGGGTGGTGGCGTCTGCCGCTCCCCACAGCACCGAGACCGACTTCGGCACGCTGAAGGTGTAGTCGTACCCCGCAACGGCGCGGCGCCCGCCACGCGATGCCTCGTCTGCCTCGATCCGTGAGGTCTCGGCCTCAGTGTCCTCAAGACCCAGCGAGGGATCGATCTCCGCGACGCGCTCTTCGATCCGCTCCGCGGTGCTCTTGTATTCGGGGTACGCGCGGCCGAGCGCCTCCCCCGTCACCGGGTCACAACCCTGGCCGATGAGCTGAGCGAGTTGCTCTTCCGTCACCTCATCACCTTCGGCAAGTCGGCCAGCTGCGAGTTGTGCGACCCCTGATCCGACCCATCGACCGGGCGGTGTTCCGGACTCTGCGTAGTACCTCGTCAACGGCGTGGACATCGCGCGGTCACCGTCACCGGCGGCTACGCTTCGAAGCAGGTAGCGGTAGCCATCGCCAGCAGACATCACCCGCATCGATACGGTCACCTGGCCCACCTCCCAGTGACAGGCAGGTGCACGCAAGCCGCCAACGTCGGTAATTCGATTCGATATCGAAACCTCGATCTGCAAACCGTGTGCTGCCGTTGATGGATCGGTGGCAGCAGAAACTCGAGGCCGTGGCGCGAGCCAGTTCTGTGGTTGCCTTTCCGGGAGAGCCTGTGCTCCTACGACCGCGTCACCGCTCGAAGACCGCCGGATTGCCGAAATCGGTGTTCCCCGGCAATCGAAAACCTGCTGCGCTCAATGCCGGCCCGCGGGACTATCGGACTGTGAACCTGAGGCAGGACGCGCGGCACTTGAAGACGAAAGCCATCTCCTCGATGCGCTCAGCGATGATGTCGTTCAACAGTCCTGACGACGATGGCAGGGCAACGCGAGTCCTCCTACATCTCCAGCACGCCTTCGAGATGTTGCTCAAGGCGGCGCTGGTCCAAGATCGGTTGGCCGTCTTCGACAGAAAGTCCGGGAGATCGATCGGCTTCGACCGCTGCCTGCATGAAGCCAAGCAGTCGTCACGCATCAAGCTCACCGAGGCGGAAGCCGGCACGCTGCGTAGCATCGACGCGATGCGTGATGACGAGCAGCACTGGTACACGATCGTTGACGAAGGGCTCCTCTACCTGCACGCTCGCGCAGGAGTCACGCTATTCGACGATCTCCTTCACCGTGCGTTCGACGACCGACTTGCGGAGTACCTCCCGTTGCGGGTTCTGCCGATCGGATCGGAACCGCCGCAGGACTTCCAGACCCTGGTCGACCGCGAGTACGACAACATCGCCGAGTTGCTAAAGCCGAAGCGGCGGGCTGGCGCCGAGGCCGCAGCTCGCGTGCGTGCACTACTTGCGATGGAGGCTCACGTGGCCGATGACGCCGCGGTCTCCAACACTGACGTCCGGCGTGTGGTGAAGGGCATCCGGGACGGTAAGAGCCGCCCCCAGGTTTTCCCCAAATTGGGCGAGGTCGCCGCAAGCGTTGCCGGCGAGGGTCTGTCCGTCGAGGTCCGCTTCGTGAAAGCGGGAGGTCTCCCGGTCCAACTGGTAACCGACGCCGATCAGGACGTCGCGGCCATCCGCGAGGTTGACCTGCAGAAGAAGTACCACCGTTCGGCGACCGACCTCGCCAATGCCGTGGGCCTCACGTTGCCGAAGTCGGCGGCGCTGCGCCGACACCTCGGGATCGACGGTGACCCTGGGTGCGTCCACACGTTCACGTTCAAGAGCCAGAAACTAACGTACTACTCGGACAATGCATTCACGAAGATGCGCGGCGCGCTCAGGAACGGCGTCGACATGGATGCGATCTGGCTTGCCCACGGCACTGGTCGGTCACGGACACAGCCTCCGGTGTGTAGTCAGAGCGGTTGTGCGCTCCGCGCCAAGGCGTCTTGACCTCGAATGACGTGCCGACCGGCGATCGGCTCCCCCGCGCCGCTACCTCACTGATCCGAGTGCGTGCATGCGACACGTCATCGACGTCAAACAGGAATTGGCCCAGGAAGGCATCTGACCTGCGGAAACGCGCGTTCCTCCTCGGTGTCCATGTAACCGCGGTGAGCCACCCGAGGAGGTAGGTGCGGCAAGGTTGAGGTCGCGACGATAGGAGGGATAGGACCATACGCGCCAGTCCCGATTTTACGAAAACGTTGCGCTTCATGCCGTTTCAGTGAAGTAATGGGACCTTGACTTTGTCAGCCCTGGCTTGGGTGGAGCGGCAAGGTCAAAGTCCTCCCACGCGGAGGGAGACCGTAACCGATGATGAGGAATTCTCGACGAGTCCTGAGAGCCACGACAGCAGTTCTACTGTTCGCCGTCGCTGTCGGCTGTGCCCAAACGCCATCCACGGACCCGACGTCGGACACCGGGGAGTCGACCAAACGGCCGCCTACCTCGTCGAAGCCGACGTCCACGTCGGAAGCTGCAGTCGAGGCGGCGACCGAGAAGCTCCGTGACTACTACGGAACTCTCGACTCCCTGCGCCAGGACGGCGACGGTTCGCTGAAGTCGATGGAGAAGGTGGCGGTGAGCAAGCAGCTCACCGCGGACACTCTCTACCTCGAGGACGAACGGAAGAAGGGTCACCGGCAGACTGGCGACACTCAGCTCGCGGTCGTCAAGGCTCAGTCGGTCAGCCTCGACAACTCCAACCCGTCCGCTGGGAAGGTCCCCACCGTCATCGTCGACGTGTGCTGGGACGTGACCGATGTTGATGTGCTCGACAAGAGCGGGAAATCTATCGTCGCCGCCAGCCGGCCCGA
The DNA here is from genome assembly GCF_042798075.1 of Nocardioides sp. NPDC057772. Taxonomy (NCBI): domain Bacteria; kingdom Bacillati; phylum Actinomycetota; class Actinomycetes; order Propionibacteriales; family Nocardioidaceae; genus Nocardioides; species Nocardioides sp. NPDC057772. The sequence goes on along the minus strand of NZ_JBHVKN010000018.1, from coordinate 7,205 downwards.
CACCGGCTGGACCCGCTTCCTCGTGGCCAACTACCGCTGGTCCGACGACCCCACCGGAGGCTGGCGCGTCGCGTCCGGCCACGACCTCAAGCAGACGCCATGCAAAGGATCCTGAGGCACTCCCTCCCCATACTTCTCATCTCCGCCACCATCGTCTTCCTCGGGACTGGGCGGACGTACGCCGACACCGTCTGTGAGCAGGTGGATGCCGCAACTGGTCAGTGCAAGATCTGGGCTGACGCCCCTGGTGGTGGCGGGAGTGGAGGTGGAGGTGGAGGTGGAAACGCCGCACCCGTTGATGACGGGCCAAAGGACACCGGCTCTGGCAACCCCTGCTACTGGGACCCCGCGAAGCAGGGCGCACCAGGAACTGCCGGACCGGTGGACTGCACGAGCCCGTACGGGACGTGGAGCAACACCTACGGCTGCTATCTGGAGGTCGCTGACCCACCGCCGCCCGCTGGCGACCCGGCGTGGAGGGGCCACGAGCCCGGCGACGGCGCGGTTTACAGCTGCTTCCAACCGCAGACCTCACTGCTGATCTACATCTGGGCGGCAGACCCGCCGGCCGGTGCGGCCGCCGGACCGACTCCGCGTGAAGTCGCGCAGCTGGCCGTCGATCAACTCGACCTGGCAGCCATCGACATCGGGATCGCGCCGAAGCCCGGGCAAGACAACGTCGGCTTGGTCGGGATGCCGGTGTGGATGTGGGCCAGGCATCCCGACCGGCACACGTACGGCCCGGCAACGGCATCCGCGAGCGCTGGCGGGATCACGGTGAGCGCGACGGCGCGAGTGCACTCGATCACCTGGGACATGGGCGACGGAACCTCCATCGTCTGCAACGGTCCTGGTACCGCCTACAGGCCCGAATTCGGAAAGAAGGCGTCGCCCGACTGCGGACACGTCTACCGCAAGAGCAGCGCGCACGAACCTGGCAAGACCTACACGGTGACAGCGACGTCGGCGTGGGTTGTGCAGTGGACGGGCGCAGGGCAGACCGGGACCATCCGGCTGAATGGACTGTTCCGTTCGGTGCAGATCGCGGTCGGAGAGGCCCAGGTGCTCGTGAACTGAGCATCTGTCGAGTTTGAGAGGCACCGCGAGATGAGCAAGACCAGCAAGAGCAATACCCAGGTCGTGGACATCGACCAAGTCACGGCCAGACCGCAACCGATGCCACCTCCCAAGCTTCGGCGTCGCCCCGGAATGATCCTTGGTGCGGCCGCAGCAGTTGCCGTCGGAGCGATCGTCACCGGCTGGGCCTGGCTCGCCACCACCGACACTCAGGATGTGTTGGTCGCCCGCCACACGATCGAGCGCGGAAGCCTCATCGAGGCTGACGACATCAAGCGGATCCAGATCAGTGCCGACCCTGCACTCGAGGCGCTGCCGGGATCGTCCTACGGCGATGTCATCGGCAAGAAGGCGGGGCTCGACATCGCGGCGGGTGCGTTGCTCACCGAGGAAGCCACGACCTCCTCACCGATGCCTCCTGACGGCATGTCGGTGGTCGGTCTGGCGCTTGCAACCTCCCACTCCCCTGCGGTGAACCTTCGAACGGGCGACCGCGTGCGCGTGGTCGTTACACCGGCCGAGGGTGCCGAGGCTCCGGCAGGAACACCGGAGTTCACCGAGGCGGAGGTAGTGGCTGCTCGAGCTGACGATACATCGGGGATGTTCCTTGTCGACGTGCTCGTGCCGTACGCCGATGCGCCGGTGCTCGCGTCGAGGGCTGCATCCGGAAACGTAGGGATCGTGCTCGACCCGGAGGCACCCTGATGGCCGTCATCACGCTCACCTCCGCGTTCGCCTCACCGGGCGTCACGACCACATCAATCGGCCTCGCTATCGCGTGGCCCCGCCCGGTGCTGCTCGTCGAAGCAGACCCGACCGGCGCGTCAGGCGTCCTCGCAGGGTTCTTCCGAGGAGCGTGGAGCTATCAGACCGGACTCGTTGAGCTTGCTCTCGCATCGAGCGGCGTTGCCGACGCACTCCCCACCGTCGTCCAGCGGATCGGTGACACCTCGGTCTCGTTCCTCGCCGGGACGAGGTCTCACACGCAAGCCACGGGACTTCGCGGGCTCTGGGACTCCCTCATCACTGCTCTGGCGGAGCTGGAGTCGTCCGGTCAGGACGTTATCGTCGATGCTGGCCGACTCGGCGTTGCCGGTTCTCCTGAACCGTTGATCGCTGGCGCCGACCTCACGCTGCTGCTGACGCGTTCGTCGCTGGCGTCGCTCGCAGGCACCAAGTCCTGGGCAGAGACTGCACGTGAGCCCGGTATCGGCTGGCGACAGCCAGGAGCCCTGCTCATCGGCGAGAGCAAGCCCTACCGGACGTCCGAGGTGAGCAAGGTGATCGGACTGCCCGTCGTCGCTGCCCTTCCCGACGACCCGGTGGCCGCAGCGGTCTATCACGATGGTGCTGCTCCGCCCGCGCGCTTCGAGACGAGTGCGTACGCCCGTGGAATGCTCGCCGTGGTCGAGGCGATCCAAGCCAACATCGCGCACAGCCGGTCCCAGCTCGTCGAGGACGGGCTCCGATGAACCACCCCCGCAACGGCCACATCTTCTCGCCGACGAATGCCGAAGCGCCCGACCCATCTCGGCTGCCGTTCTTTGCCGATCCTGCGCCAACCCTGCGCGCGGTAACTTCTCCTGTCGCGACGCCCTCGGGACCGAGCGCCGGGTCGGGCGTCGACTGGTCGCTTGTCGCTGCGCTGCGTGCTCAGGCATCCGAGCAGCTCAGTCAGGCGGTTGCCGCTGAGCGAGGCGGCCTGGACAGGCCCGCTCAAGAACAGTTGGGCCGATCCATCGTGCTCGACCTGATAGAGGCGGCGATGGCAGACGCGGTCGATGCTGGAGATTCGTCCTGGACGCTGGCCCACCAACAATCCATGGCACAGGCGGTTTTCGACTCACTCTTCCGCCTCGGACGCCTCCAGCCGCTGGTGGACGACGATCGGGTCGAGAACATCATCATCACCGGCTACGACCACGTGCTGCTCGAGCTCGTCGACGGATCGATCGAAATCGGCCCGGCCGTAGCGGACTCCGACGACGAGCTGAAGGACTTCCTCGTCTTCCTGGCCTCGCGCAGCGAGGTCAACGCTCGTGGGTTCTCCGAGGCACAGCCGCGACTCCATCTTCGTCTGGACGACGGGTCGCGCCTTGCCGCCGCCGCGTGGGTGACCCCGCGGCCCTCGGTGGTGATCCGTCGTCACCGCCTGATGGAGATCACTCTCGACGAGCTCGTCGATCGGCAGATGCTCACCCCGGTTGCGGCGTCCTTCCTTCGTGCTGCGGTCCGCGCGCGGAAGTCGATCGTGGTCTCCGGCGCGCAAGGTGCGGGCAAGACGACACTCGTTCGCGCGCTCTGCGCGGAGATCGACCCCATCGAGGCGATCGGCACCTTCGAGACCGAATACGAACTGCATCTGCACCAGCTCCGTGACCGGCACTGGATCGTGCACGCCTGGGAGGCCCGCCCCGGCTCCGGCGAACGCGGAGCCGACGGGCGCCAGGCTGGCGAGTTCACCATCGACGAGGCGCTTGTCGACTCCTTCCGGTTCAACCTCTCGCGCCAGATCGTCGGCGAGGTCCGCGGCAAGGAGATCTGGGCCATGATCAAGGCGATGGAATCCGGCACCGGCTCCATCTCCACCACCCACGCCTCGGACGCCGTCGCCGCCGTACGCAAGCTCGTCACCTGCGCCATGGAGGCAGGCGCTCATGTGACCCAAGAGCTCGCGACGTCCAAGTTGGCCGCCACCGTCGACCTGATCGTCCAGCTCGATCTCGACACTCGAAGCGAGAATGGCGCCTTTCAACGTACCCGTCGGGTCGCCGAGATCATCGCCATCGCACCCGGCGAGCGAGAGACCGGGTACGCCACGACACACGTCTTCGCGCCGGACGCCAGCGGCACGGCGGTGCCCACCGTTCTTCCCGATGAGTACCGCGTGCTGTCTGACTACGGCTTCGACCTGGCCGGCTATCTCGCTGGCCAGCGGAGCGTCGACTCCTTCGGAAGAGGGCCGTCATGACCCCTATCATTCCGGCTTTCGGCGGTGCGCTGATGGTCGCCGGCCTCATCGGCCTCATCGCTGGACTCCGCCCTGTCCCGGTCAACGACCAACCCAGGTCGGCATCGGGTGTTGTACGTCGTCTCCGTCAGATGTCGCGACGTACTCAACTCCTGGTGATCGGCGGCCTCGGGCTGGGGATCGTTGCTTGGCAAGTGACTGGCTGGATCCTCGCGCTCGTCCTGGCGCCTGCCGCCTGCATCGGCCTTCCAGTGCTGCTGTCGACGGCCGGCGCCACCACCCAGATCCAGCGGCTGGAGGCGTTGGAAGAGTGGACGAGGTCCTTGTCTGGCGTCCTCACCGTCGGGGTGGGCCTCGAGCAGGCGCTCATCGCCACGCTGCGCTCCACTCCCGCACCGATCGTGGCCGAGGTAAACCGGCTCGCAGCGCGGTTGCGTGCTCGCTGGTCGACGGAGGATGCGCTGCGTGCTTTCGCTGATGAGCTCAATGACGCCACCGGAGACTTGGTCGCCGCGAACCTGATCCTCGGCGCGCGGCGCCGCGGCGCAGGTCTGGCGGCTGTCCTGGAGGGCTTGGCGGAGTCGGTGGCTGCCGACGTACGAGCTCGGCGACAGGTCGAAGCCGACCGAGCCAAACCTCGAGCGACCGCGCGTTGGGTGACCATCATCAGCGCGGTAGTTATCGTCGTGCTCGCAGTCTCTGGCACATACGTCGACCCATATGCCACCCCGCTCGGCCAGGTCATCCTCGCGACTCTGCTGGGCGCCTACGTCGGCATCCTCGTGTGGATGAAGCGCATGGCCAACGGCCGTCCGCTCCCTCGCCTGTTCACGAAGGACGTCCGATGACCAGCGGACTCCTGCTCGCGATGATCTCCGGTGGCTTCATCGGCCTCGGTATCTACATGTTCTTCGTATGGATGCTGCCCGTGCATGTCGATCTCGCGGACGCTCTTGCACGCCTCTCCCCCACGCGTGTCCAACAGAACCAACATCAGGACGAGGCGACCAGCACGACCGAGCGTCTCGGTCTCTGGGCGATTCGAGTACTCCCGCCGGGAATCTGGGTGCGTACGCCGATCCGCGAGCTTGCCTTGCTGCGGATCTCGCTGGCTCGGTTCTATGGCGAGAAGCTGCTCTTCGCATTGCTGGGGTTGACGATCCCACCGCTGCTGACCGTGTTCTTCGGCGTGATCGGGATCGAGCTGCCATGGACGATCCCGATCGTCGCCTCGATCGGGCTAGCGGTGCTGATGTTCTTCCTGCCCAACTACAACGCCGTGGACGACGCGAAGAAGGCCAGGCTGGAGTTCACCCGCGCACTCGGTGCGTACATCGAGATGGTTGCTCTGGAGAGGAACACCGGCTCCGGCGTACGCCAATCGATGGAGGCCGCGGCGAACGTCTGCACCTCCTGGGTCTTCACCCGGCTCTCCGAGGAACTGACCCGATCGCGATGGTCGGGGTTGCCACCTTGGGATGCTCTTCATGCACTCGGCGTCGAGCTCGGTCTGCCTGAGCTGGACGACTTCGCCGACATCATGCGCCTGTCCGGGGAGGAGGGCGCGTCTGTCTACGCCACCCTTCGCGCTCGGTCGAACGCGATGCGCACCGCCATGCTCAACGACGAGCTCACCGAGGCCAACGCCACGGGTGAACGCATGTCGATTCCCAGCTCGTTGCTCGGGGTCGTCTTCATGGGGCTGCTTCTTGCCCCTGCCCTTCTCCGGATGGTCATGCCCACATGAATGGCTACCTGCGACACGAATCGAGAACGCTCATGCCCCGACTCACCACGGCCCTCCTGGGTCTCCTCCTCATCGCTCGCCTCCGACTCGACGACTTCGTCGGAAGTAGACTCCGGCGGGACGAGCGTGGCTCGGTCACCATCGAGAACGTGCTCTGGGCCGTCGCGGTCATCGCGATCGTTGCGATCGTCGTCGCCGCCATCAGATCGTTCGTGACCAGTGAGTCCGGCAAGATCAGGTAGGAGACGCCCGGACGAGCGAGGCGCTGCCTCGATCGAGCTGGTCATCCTGCTGCCCGCACTCTTCGCGGTCCTCTTCCTGGGGATGCAGGCCGCGTTGTACTTCCATGCGCGCACGATCGCCATCGCTGCAGCACAGGAGGGTGCCCGCGCCGCTGGCGCAGAGAACGGCACGTCCGGTGACGGAAGCCGGGCGGCTGCGGCGTACCTTGCCGACGTCGGTGGCGATGCGTTGGAGTCGACCCACGTCCGGGTTTCTCGAACGGCTACGACCGCGTCGGTCACGATCACCGGGCGAAGCCTGAGCGTCTTGCCGGGGTGGAGGCCGACGGTACGGCAGGAAGCGACGGTCACAGTCGAGAGGCTGACGGCGCCATGACCACGTCATCGCGAGACGAGCGCGGGTCTGCCACGATCGAGGCCGCCGTTGGCATCCCTGCATTCGCCTTGTTCGTCGGGCTGATCATCTTCGGTGGGCGTACGGCTATGGCCCACGAAGCCGTGCAGTCCGCTGCTGCGGACGCCGCCCGGACGGCTTCGATCGCTCGCTCTTCTGGCGTCGCAGCCCGGGATGCCGAGCAGGCTGCTCGCGAGAATCTCGCCAACCAAGGGATCCGGTGTCGCTCAGTCGCGGTGCGGATCGACACGCGCGCTTTCGGGACGGCGGTGGGAGAACGGGGATCCGTCTCAGCATCGGTCATCTGTCGTCTCGACCTGTCCGATCTCTCGGCGCCGGGCGTGCCAGGATCTCGAACGATCCGCGTCACGATGACCTCGCCGCTTGACCAATGGCGCGAACGAGGTGATTCCCGGTGAGTCGAACCTCCGACGAGCGCGGCTCAGTGTCGGTTTGGCTGGTCACCGCCACTTTCGCGATGACCACCTTGGTCGGCCTCGCCGTCGATCTCGGCGGCCAGGTCCACGCCCAGCAACGTACTCACGACATCGCGGCCCAGGCTGCACGGGCGGGCGGCCAAGAGGTTCAAGCAGGGCCAGCCGTGGAAGGTCGCTACGCCAGGATCGACGCAGCGGCCGCACGGCAGGCAGCGAAGGCGTACCTATCAGCTGCCGGCGTCGGCGGCTCAGTCTCGATCCGCGACGGCAACCGGATCGTGGTCAACCCCCCATCACCCCACCACCAGAAGCCTCAGAAGCTCGCCCGCCTCAGAAG
>NZ_JBHVKN010000017.1:0-44956 GCF_042798075.1 Nocardioides sp. NPDC057772 | reverse complement strand
GCTAGGTGCTGCAGCTCAACATCATCCGCAACCCGGGAGCGGCGTTCTCGACGGGGACCGGCTACACCTGGGTCTTCACGACGCTCTCGATCGCGGCCACGATCGGCGTGCTCTGGTTCGCGCGCCGGGTGCGGCACCGCGGCTGGGCGTTCGCGCTCGGCATCCTCATCGCGGGTGTCAGCGGCAACCTGGTCGACCGGCTGCTGCGCGAGCCCGGGTTCTACGTCGGGCACGTCGTCGACTTCTTGCAGCTGCCCAACTGGCCGATCTTCAACGTCGCCGACATGTGCATCAACGTCGCGGCGGTGCTGATCGTGATCCTCTCGTTCAAGGGGATCGGGCTCGACGGTTCCATCGACGGCGGCGCCGATGACGAGGCCGAGGAGAAGTCCGCGGACGCCTCCGAGGGCGAGGCGAAGTGAACTTCGGCCACGCCGACCAGCGCACGTTGCTCGTCCCCGACGGTCTGGAGGGGGAGCGCGTCGATGCCGCCATGGCGCGGCTGTTCGGCCTCTCCCGCACCCGGGCCGCTGAGCTGATCGCCGAGGGGCTGGTGACCCTGGACGGCTCGGTCGTGGCCAAGAGCGACCGGGTCAGCGCCGGGTCGATGCTCGATGCCACGATCCCGTCCCAGGCCGACCCGCTCGAGATCAAGCCCGAGATCGTCGAGGGCATCAAGATCATCTACGACGACGACGCCTTCGTGGTGATCGACAAGCCCGTCGGCGTGGCCGTGCACCCCTCGCCGGGCTGGCAAGGGCAGACCGTCGTCGGCCACCTCGCCGCGGCGGGGTTCCGGATCTCCACCTCGGGGGCCAAGGAGCGCGAGGGCATCGTCCAGCGCCTCGACGTCGGCACCTCTGGCGTGATGGTGATCGCCAAGTCCGAGCACGCCTACTCCGTCCTCAAGAACGCCTTCCGGCAGCGTACGGTCGACAAGACCTACCACGCGCTGGTCCAGGGTCACCCGGACCCGCTCGAGGGGACGATCGACGCCCCGATCGGGCGGAACCCGAAGTACGACTACAAGTTCGCGGTCCGGGCCGACGGGCGCCACTCGGTGACCCACTACGAGACGCTCGAGGCACACCGCTTCGCCTCGTTGCTGAAGATCCACCTCGAGACCGGTCGCACCCACCAGATCCGCGTCCACATGTCGGCGCTGAAGCATCCATGCGTCGGCGACCTGACCTATGGCGCCGACCCCGCCCTGGCGCGGCGTGTCGGGATCGAGCGGCAGTGGCTGCACGCGGTGCAGCTCGGCTTCGAGCACCCGGAGACCGGTGAGTACGTCACCTTCGAGTCGACCTACCCCGACGACCTCCAGCACGCGCTTGCCTGGATCCGTGAACAGCACTGAATCCGCGACTCCCACTGAGGCGGTGCTCCGCCCCGCGCAGCGGGAGGACATCGCCGAGATCGTCGACACCTACGTCGAGGCCCGTGCCGCTGCGCCGATGCCTCCACCCATCTATCCGGTCGCGGACATCCGGGAGTGGCTCGCGGTCAAGGTGCTGGCGCCCCAGAAGGGGTCGCAGGTCTGGGTCGCAGAGGTCGCCGGCGAGGTCTCCGCGTTCGTCGCGTTCACCCCGACCTGGCTCGACGACCTCTTCGTCCATCCCCGTGCCCAGGGCACCGGCCTCGGCACCATGCTGCTCGAGCTGGTGAAGTCGCTGACCCCCGACGGCTTCGGCCTGTGGGTCTTCGAGATGAACACCCCCGCGCGGGCCTTCTACGCCCGCCACGGTCTGCGCGAGGTCGAGCGCACCGACGGCTCCGCCAACCAGGAGAAGACCCCCGACGTACGGATGTCCTGGCCCTGACCTGGGACTATGCGTCCTGCAGGTGGGACATCTCGGAGGCGATGAGAGCGATCTCGGCGGGGCCGACGCGGCAGCAGCCGCCGATGTAGGTAGCCCCGGCGCGGGCCCAGGACAGCGCCTCGCCCGGGCGGAAGTGGGGGGTGCCTGACCAGGCGCCGTCGGCGTAGGTCTCGCCGGTGTTGGGGTAGACGACCGCTGGCTCGCCGGTGGCGGTGGCCAGCTGGACGGCGGCGGGGACGTCGGCCGGGTCGCAGCAGTTGACGCCGACGGCGACCACGGAGCGGATCCCGGCGGCGAGCGCCAGGGCGTCGGCCAGCGGCTGGCCGGCCCGTGTCTGGGCGCCGGCGCAGGAGTAGGAGAACCAGACCGGAAGGCCGATGTCGTCGAGGAGGTCGACGAGCACCTCGGCCTCCTCGATGTCGGGGATCGTCTCGACCGCGATGAGATCGGGGTCCTCGATCTCGAGCAGGGCCAGCCGGGGTGCGTGGAAGTCGCGCAGCGTCTTGGCAGAGACGCCGTAGCGGCCGCGGTACTCCGAGCCGTCGGCCAGGTAGGCGCCATAGGGTCCGACCGAGGCGGCGACCAGGCGGCCGGGAACCTCGGCGGCCACCTCGCGCGCGACCCGGACGCTGCGGCGCAGCAGCTCGGTGGCGTACGTCTCGGTCATCCCGGCCTCGACGAAACCGGGCACGCTGGCCTGGTAGCTGGCGGTGGTCGCGACGTCGGCCCCGGCGGCGTAGTAGGCGCGGTGGACGGCGGCGATCTCCGCGGGCGACTCGTCCAGCAGCCGGGCCGTCCACAGGGCGCCGGACACGTCGTGACCGCGTGCTTCCAGCGCGTTGGACAGGCCGCCGTCGAGGATCGTCACCACAACCCCGATGCTACGGCCTGCCGCTGTGAAAACTGTCGGTGGCGCCAGATACTCTGTAGTCCTTCCCCCAGGTCGTCCGTTGTTGAGCACGGGCTCCTGCGCCCGCTCCATCCGTACGACCTCGAGGAGGGCTCCACGCCAATGGCGGCCGGCTCCAAGGACTCATTCGTCCACCTGCACGTCCACACCGAATACTCGATGCTGGACGGTGCCTCGCTCCTCGACGGTCTCTTCAAGCGGACCAGCGAGCTCGAGATGCCGGCGATCGCGATGACCGACCACGGCAACATGCACGGGGCCTACGACTTCTGGAAGAAGGCGAAGGCCCACGACGTCAAGCCGATCATCGGCATCGAGGCCTACATCACCCCCAACACCCCGCGCTCGGAGCGCAAGCGGGTGCGGTGGGGCAAGGGTGACGCTGCCCAGGAGGGCGGCGACGACGTCTCGGGTGGTGGCGCCTACACCCACATGACGATGTGGGCGGAGAACACCGAGGGGATGCACAACCTCTTCCGGCTCTCGAGCCGGTCCAGCCTCGAGGGCTATTACTTCAAGCCCCGGATGGACAAGGAGATCCTCGCCGAGCACTCCAAGGGGATCATCGTCTCCACCGGCTGCCCCTCGGGCGCGATCCAGACGCGACTGCGGCTGGGCCAGTGGGAGGAGGCGCTCAAGGAGGCCGGGGAGCTGCAGGACATCTTCGGGAAGGACAACGTCTTCCTGGAGCTGATGGATCACGGCATCTCCATCGAGAAGCGGGTGCGCGACGACCTGCTCAAGCTCGGCAAGACCATGGGCATCCGCCCGGTCGCCACCAACGACTCCCACTACAACAACCCCGAGGACGCCGCCGCCCACGAGGCGCTGCTGTGCGTCCAGTCGGGCAGCCGGATGACCGAGCCGCCCTACTCCAAGGGCGGCAAGCGGTTCGCGTTCGAGGGCAGCGGCTACTACATCAAGTCGGCCGCCGAGATGCGCGAGCTGTGGGGGCAGCAGGACCTGATCGAGGCTTGCGACAACACCCTGCTGATCGCCGAGCGCTGCGACGTCGAGTTCACCGAGTCGACCGGTGGCTACATGGCGCGCGCCGACATCCCCGAGGGCGAGACCGAGGAGTCCTGGCTGCGCAAGGAGACCTGGCGCGGGATCGAGCTCCGCTACCCGGGCGAGAAGCTGACCCAGGAGGTCAAGGACCGCGTCGAGTTCGAGATCGACGTCATCTTGCAGAAGGGCTACCCGGGCTACTTCCTCGTGGTCGCCGACTTCATCCAGTGGTCGAAGAACAACGGCATCCGGATCGGTCCGGGCCGTGGTTCCGGTGCGGGGTCGATCGTGGCGTACGCGTTGAAGATCACCGACCTCGACCCGCTCGAGCACGGCCTGTTCTTCGAGCGGTTCCTCAACCCCGAGCGACCCTCGATGCCCGACTTCGACATCGACTTCGACGACCACCGCCGCGGCGAGACGATCAAGTACGTCACCGAGAAGTACGGAGCGGAGAAGGTCGCCCAGATCGCCACCTTCGGAAGGATCAAGGCGAAGCAGGCGATCAAGGACGCCGCCCGCATCCTCGACCACGGCTTCGCGATCGGCGACCGGATCACCAAGGCGCTGCCGCCTGACGTGATGGGCAAGGGAGTGCCGCTCAAGGAGCTGTTCAACCCCGACCACAAGCGCTACGGCGAGGGTGGCGACTTCCGCGCCCTGCACGACTCCGACCCCGACGTCCGCAAGATCTACGAGACCGCCCTCGGTCTCGAGGGGCAGATCCGGCAGACGGGCATCCACGCCGCCGGCGTGATCATGGCCTCGGAGCCGATCATCGACATCGTCCCGCTGATGGAGCCCAAGCAGGACGGCCAGGTCGTCACCCAGTTCGAATATCCGACCTGTGAGGCGCTCGGCCTGGTCAAGATGGACTTCCTGGGCCTCTCCAACCTGCACACCCTCGAGGACGCGCTCGCCAACATCCGCGCCAACCGTGACATCGACCTGGTGCTCGAGGACGTCCCCTTCGACGACAAGCCGACCTACGAGCTGATGCAGCGCGGCGACACGCTCGGCGTCTTCCAGCTCGATGGTGGCGGCATGCGCGCCCTGCTGCGGTCGATGCTTCCCGACCGCTTCGCCGACATCACCGCGGTCTCCGCGCTCTACCGGCCCGGCCCGATGGGTGCCGACTCCCACAACAAGTACGCCCACCGCAAGAACGGTCGCGAGCCGATCGTGCCGATCCACCCCGAGCTCGAGGAGCCGCTCGCGGAGGTGCTGGGGGAGACCTACGGCCTGATCGTCTACCAGGAGCAGGTGATGTCGATCGCGCAGGTCCTGGCGGGGTTCTCGCTGGGACAGGCGGACAACCTCCGCCGCGCGATGGGTAAGAAGAAGAAGGCCGAGCTCGACAAGCAGTACGCCGGGTTCCAGGCCGGCATGATCGAGCGCGGTTACTCCCAGGATGCGATCGACACCATCTGGGAGATCCTGCTGCCGTTCTCCGACTACGCGTTCAACAAGTCGCACTCGGCGGCCTACGGTGTGGTCACCTACTGGACCGCCTACCTGAAGGCCAACTACCCGACCGAATACATGGCCGCGCTGTTGACCTCGGTCAAGAACGACAAGGACAAGATGGCGATCTACCTCAACGAGTGTCGCCGGATGAAGATCGCGGTGCTGCCGCCCGACGTCAACGAGTCCTCCCACGACTTCACCGCGGTCGGTAACGACATCCGTTTCGGTATGACCGCGGTCCGCAACGTCGGCGCCCAGGTGGTCGACGGGATCGTCGAGGCACGAGAGTCGAAGGGGCGGTTCACCGACTTCAACGACTTCCTCTCCAAGGTGCCCGACCGAGCATGCAACAAGCGCGTGATCGAGTCGCTGATCAAGGCGGGCGCCTTCGACGACATGAAGCACCGACGCCGGGCGCTGGTGGCGATCCACGAGACTGCGGTGGACCAGTACGTGGACATCAAGCGCAACGAGGCGATCGGCCAGGACTCGCTCTTCGGCGGGCTCGACGACGGCGACGGGGTCGAGTTCGGGGTGTCGGTGACGATCCCCGACATGGACGAGTGGGACAAGATGACCCTGCTCGGCCACGAGCGCGAGATGCTCGGCCTCTACGTCTCCGACCACCCGCTGATGGGCCTGGAGCACGTGCTCGCCAACGGCACCGACTGCACCATCGGCCAGCTGATGACCGACGAGTCCCGGCCCCACAACGCCACGGTCACGGTCTCCGGGCTGGTCACCAACGTCAACCGGCGCATCACCAAGAAGGGCGACGCCTGGGCGACGGTGACCCTGGAGGATCTGGAGGGCTCGGTCGAGGTGCTGCTCTTCCCGTCGTCCTACCAGCTGGCGGCGCCCCACCTGGTCGAGGACTCGATCATCCGGGTCAAGGGCCAGCTCTCCCGCGACAAGGACCAGCCCGAGCTGCGCGGGCAGGAGGTCACCGTCCCCGACCTGACCGGTGGACCGGGCGCGGCCGGGGGACCGGTGGTGATCACGCTGCCCTCCACGCGGTGCACGCCGCCGGTGATCGCATCGCTGCGTGACGTACTGACCACCTATCCCGGAGTAGCCGAGGTCAGGCTACGGTTGATGACACGGGATGCGACCCGGGTCATGAAGCTCGATGACCGGCTGCGGGTGACACCGACTCCCGAGCTGTTCGCCGACCTCAAACACCTCCTCGGACCAGGATGCCTGACAATCTGATCGTGCCGCCGCCGCCCAGTCTCCACGCGCCCGGTGGCCGCTCTGCCCGCCCTGACCTGTCCCGTCCGGTGCTGGTGCAGGTGGCCATCATCGTCGTCGCCTTCGTCGTCGGCGGTCTCGTGGCCGGCTTGGCCGCGGCGACGCTGTGGACCCCGCCGACCGGGATGGTGCTCGACGACAAGTGGTACCGCGGGCTCATCTCGATCGATCCGCCCACCGTCGCGCAGAACATCGACCAGGGCGTCTTCGCCGCGACCGCCTGGTTCTCGGTGTGCGCGATCGTGCTGGGCCTGCTGGTCGGCATCGCGGCGGCGGTCTGGCTCAACCGGTCCGAGCTCGTCACGCTCGCCGCGCTGGTGGTCGCAGGCGCGGCCGGTGGCGGTCTGATGCTGCTGGTGACCTCGCTGCTCTCACCCGAGGACCCCAACGGTCTGGCCAGGGGCGCCGCCGACGGCACCGTGCTCCAGGACAGCTTCCAGCTGGCCTCACCCTGGCTGGTCCTGCTCGTCCCCGGCTCGGCGATGCTGGCGCTGATGGTGATCTTCCTGATGTGGACGCCGCACGAGGACGTCGACCCGGAGGGTCTGCCCCGCTCTTGAGCGCCGAGTCGGCCCGTCATGACGAGCCGACTCGACGTCGCTCGGACTATCTGGCGATCGGGGCGACGGTGGCTCCGGTGACCGCGACCAGGTCGGCCGGGGCCAGCTCGAGATCGAGACCGCGGCGGCCACCGGAGACATAGACGGTCTCGTACGCCGTCGCGGACTCGTCCACGACGGTCGGGTGCGGACGCTTCTGGCCGACGGGGGAGATCCCGCCGGCGACGTACCCGGTGGCGCGCTCGGCCGCGGCGACCTCGGCCATCTGTGCCTTGGCGCCGCCCAGCGCGCGGGCCAGCGCCTTGAGGTCGAGCTGGCCGGTGACGGGGACGATGCCGACGACGAGCTTCCCGTCGAGGGACGCCATCAGCGTCTTGAAGATTCGCGCGGGCTCGACGCCGAGTGCCTCGGCGGCCTCCAGGCCGTAGGACTCGGCGCGTGGGTCGTGCTCGTAGGGATGGAGGGTGTAGTCGATGCCGGCCTTGGTGAGGGCGACGGTCGCCGGGGTGCCTCCGCCGGCTCGTTTCCCGGTCTGCTTCTTCGCCATCAGTTGGGTGACCACTTCGTGCGAGCGACCTCGGTGGCAGGCAGCGAGGGGATGACGTTCATCGCCCGGAGCTCGGCGCGGAGCAGGTCGGTGGCCATGCCGAGGCGTACGGCGGCGTCGGGTGCCTCCAGGAGGGCCTGCCGGTCGGGCATGGGCAGGGGAGTGGTGGCCGAGATGGTCCAGGAGAGGAACTCCGGGTCCTTGGGGAGCGATCCGGTGAACGGGTCCTCGCGGAACTCCAGCAGCGCGGCCCGGTAGGCGGTGAAGGTCGCCCGCGCGGTGTCGACGACCGTTTGGGGAACCGCGACGTGATCCTCGGGGAGGTCCTCGACGTCGGCGACGGGGAAGTCGCCCGAGCTGACCAGGCTGTCCATCCGGATGCGATCGACGGCCAGCACCTCGAGGTCGAAGGAGCCGTCCTTGTGCTGCTCCACCTCCGTGATCAGCAGCTTCACCCCGACGCGGTAGAGCGACTGGGCGCCGGTCTCACCGACCTCGTAGCCCTCGCGGATCGCCACCGAGCCGAAGTGGCGCTCCTGCTCGTCCTGGCGGAGGAGGTGGTGCACCATGGCGCGGTAGCGGTCCTCGAAGACCCGCAGCGGCAGCGTCACACCGGGGAAGAGGACCGCATTGAGCGGGAACATCGGAAGTCGCTCATTCACGCCGCCACCTCCGTTGCGCGAGCGCCATGATACGGAGGCGGCGGCGCGATGTTTGCATGGATCACTCGCTGGCGCTCATTCACGGGACCAACCTATGGGTGCCGCGGGGGTGTTCGCCCGCGAACCCCGTCCCGTGTCTCCCTCTGTTCCCGCTCCGGCCTGTTCCGGGCCGTCAGTCCTCGTACGCCGCGCGGTCGATCTTGCTGTGGTAGCGCTGGCCCGTGGCGGCGCCGAGGAGCGCCCCGACGAGCATGATGACCAGGAGTACGACGCCGGTGATCAGCGCGCCCCAGCCGAGCTGGTCGGTGCTGACCCCCACGTTGGGCAGGTCGAGGCGCTGCATGATGTTGTAGCTGGAGCCGAACAGCGCGCC
The DNA here is from genome assembly GCF_042798075.1 of Nocardioides sp. NPDC057772. NCBI lineage: Bacteria > Bacillati > Actinomycetota > Actinomycetes > Propionibacteriales > Nocardioidaceae > Nocardioides > Nocardioides sp. NPDC057772. Next base: position 36,355 of record NZ_JBHVKN010000017.1, on the reverse strand, counting down.
GGCGACGGCGGCGATGATCATCACCGCGATGGCGACGATCCACACGCCCAGGCCCTGCCTGCGGGCGTCGAAGCGGGACATCCGGGCGGCTACGTACCCGCCGGCGTAGTAGCCGACGAACATCACCACGGCGAGCGTGATCGCGGCCGCGATCCCGACGGAGTCGGCCATCGACTCCAGGTCGGTCTGCGTCCAGTTCTGATCGGTGCCGATCGCGGAGGCGACGGCGCTGATGATCGCTCCGAGAAGGACGGTGACGCCGACCGCGACGAGCCAGCCGAAGAAGCAGGCACCCCAGTTGATGCCGCCGTAGGTGTCGTGGAGAGCGGCACGCCGGCTGTCCTCGGCGTGACGGTAGTGCTCGACGCGGTCACCCTCGCGCAGGGGGCTGACCTCGTCACTGGCCCGGTGCGGCCGGTCGACGTTGTCGTCGTGGCCGACGACCGCGGGGCCACCCGGATAGGGGTCACGAGTCTCGGCGTGGTTCACGTCGGCCTCGGGGTAGCTCTGGTCGGCATGCTTGTCGTGTCGGTGGAAAAGTCCAGGGCGTGCCATGGCGATCCTCCTTTGGTGGGTCAGTCCTCCGGGTACCCAGATCGGGGCGGCGTATGCGTTCCCCGCCCCGTCCACGTGGCGTCGGCAGATCGGCTCCGAGGCCCGCCGGCTCGTAGACTTGAGGCATGATCCGCCGCATCGACCTGAGGGGTGCCGACCGAGGCACCGTCGACTACCGCGCCGCCGTGCCGCGCGCCGAGTTCGACATCGAGGCGGCCACCCATGCGGTGCAGCCGATCATCGACGCCGTCCGCGAGCGGGGACAGGAGGCGATCGCCGAGTTCTCCGAGAAGTTCGACGGCGTACGTGTCGACGACATCCGGGTCCCGGCAGCCGCGCTGACCCAGGCTCTCGACCAGCTGGACCCCGACATCCGTGCCGGGCTGGAGGAGTCGATCGCCCGTCTCCGGGCGACCTGCACCGCCGAGCTCGAGGAGGACGCGGTCACCGACCTGGCGCCCGGCGCCCGGGTGACCCACCGCAAGGTGCCGGTGGGGCGCGTGGGGCTCTACGTGCCCGGCGGTCTGGCTCCGTTGGTCTCCTCGGTGCTGATGAACGTCGTTCCGGCCCAGGTCGCCGGGGTGCCGTCGATCGCGCTGGCCTCGCCGCCGCAGAAGGCCAATCCTGATGGGTTCGGTGGGCTGCCGCAGCCGACGATCCTCGCGGCGTGCGCACTGCTGGGCATCGATGAGGTCTATGCCGTCGGCGGCGCCCAGGCGATCGCGATGTTCGCCTACGGGGTCGACCCGTGCGAGCGCGTCGACATGGTCACCGGTCCCGGCAACATCTACGTCGTCACCGCGAAGCGCCTGCTCAAGGGCCAGGTCGGGATCGACTCCGAGGCCGGGCCGACCGAGATCGCGATCCTCGCCGACGAGACCGCCGAGGCCGCCTACGTCGCCGCCGACCTGATCTCGCAGGCCGAGCACGACCCCCTCGCAGCCTCGGTGCTGGTCACCGACTCCGAGACGCTCGCCGCCGACGTCGAGGCCGAGCTCGACAAGCAGGTCGCCGCGACCAAGCACGTCGAGCGGATCCGCACGTCGCTGAGCGGCGCCCAGTCGGGCATCGTGCTCGTCGACGACGTCGACCAGGGCGTCGACGTGGTGAACGCCTACGCTGCCGAGCACCTCGAGATCCACACCGCCGACGCGCTGACGGTGGCCGGGCGGATCCGCAACGCGGGGGCGATCTTCGTCGGCCCGTTCGCGCCGGTGTCGCTGGGCGACTACTGCGCCGGGTCCAACCACGTGCTGCCCACCGGCGGCTGCGCCTGCCACTCCTCGGGTCTCTCCGTGCGGGCCTTTACCAAGTCGGTGCACGTCGTCGACTACTCCCGCGAGGGGCTCGCGGCGGTCAAGGACCACGTCGTCACGCTCGCCGAGGCCGAGGATCTGCCGGGCCACGGGGCGGCCGTGTCGGTGAGGTTCTCCTCATGAGCTGGCCGCCGATCCGGGAAGAGCTCGCCGGGATCGAGCCCTACGGCGCGCCGCAGCTGGACGTCCCGGTCCAGCTCAACGTCAACGAGAACCCCTACCAGCCCTCCGCGGAGACGGTCGCCGACATCGCGGCGAGCGTCGGCGCGGCGGCGCGCAACCTCAACCGCTATCCCGACCGCGAGTTCGTCGCGCTGCGGGAAGGGTTGGCCGCGTACCTGCGCGCTGATGTGCCGAAGGCACAGATCACGCCCGACCAGGTGTGGGCCGCCAACGGGTCCAACGAGGTGATGCTGCAGCTGCTGCAGGCCTTCGGTGGTCCGGGCCGCACCGCGATCAGCTTCGCGCCGACCTACTCGATGTATCCGGAGTACGCCCGCGACACCAACACCGAGTGGGTCGTCGGCCACCGCGAGAGCGACTTCGCGATCGACCTGGAGAAGGCGCGGGCGCTGGTCGAGGAGACCCAGCCCCACGTCGTGCTGCTGCCCTCGCCCAACAACCCGACCGGCACCGCGCTGCCGCCCGAGGCGGTCACCGCGCTGTGCGAGGCCGTGGGCGACGCGGGTGTCGTCGTGGTCGACGAGGCCTACGGCGAGTTCCGGCGCACCGGCGTGCCCTCGGCGTTGGAGCTGCTCTCGGCGCACCGCAACCTGGTGGTCACCCGCACGATGTCGAAGGCGTTCGCGGGGGCCGGGCTGCGGCTCGGCTACCTCGCGGCCGATCCGGCGATCTGTGACGCGATCCGCGTCGTACGTCTGCCCTACCACCTCTCCGCGGTGACCCAGGCGGCAGCGAGCGCCGCGCTGCGGCACGCTCCGGAGCTGCTGGGCTACGTCGCCTCGCTTCGCGAGGAGCGGGACGCGCTGGTCGAGTGGCTGCGCGGCGAAGGCCTGGAGGTGGCCGACTCGGACGCCAACTTCGTCCTCTTCGGGCGCTACGCCGACCGGCACGCCGTGTGGCAGGGGCTGCTCGACCACGGGGTGCTGATCCGCGAGACCGGGCCCGAGGGGTGGCTGCGGGTCTCGGTCGGCACGCCCCGCGAGATGAACGCATTCAGACAAGCTTTGACCGATGTGAACGGAGCACGCGCATGAGTTCGGCAAGGACTGCCCGCATCGAGCGGGAGACCTCGGAGTCGAAGGTCGTCGTCGAGGTCGACCTCGACGGCACCGGACGGGTGGACGTCTCGACGGGAGTCGGATTCTACGACCACATGCTGACCGCGTTCGGGCGTCACTCGCTGGTCGACCTGACCGTCCACTCCGAGGGTGACGTGCACATCGACGCCCACCACACCGTGGAGGACACCGCGATCGTGCTCGGCCAGGCGCTGCGTCAAGCGCTCGGTGACAAGAAGGGCATCCGTCGCTACGGCGACGCCACCGTCCCGCTCGACGAGGCGCTCGTACGCTGCGTCGTGGACGTCTCCGGCCGGCCCTACTCGGTCCACACCGGTGAGCCGGAGGGGCAGGCTTACGTGCTCCTCGGCGGCTCCGGGGTGCCCTACCTCGGCTCGCTGACCCAGCACGTCTTCGACTCCATCGCCCACCACGCCCACCTGACGATGCACGTCAACGTGCTCGCCGGCCGGGAGCCGCACCACATCGTGGAGACCCAGTTCAAGGCGTTCGCGCGGGCTTTCCGCGACGCGATCGCCTACGACCCGCGCGAGACCGGGATCCCCTCGACCAAGGGTGCACTGTGAATGCGCCGTCGGTGGTGGTGCTCGACTACGGCTCCGGGAACGTACGCTCCGCCGTCCGCGCGGTCGAGCGTGCCGGTGCCTCGGTCGAGCTGACCGGTGACCTCGACGCCGCGATGGCGGCCGACGGCCTGCTGGTGCCCGGCGTGGGCGCGTTCGAGGCGTGCATGAAGGGCCTGCGGGCGATCCGCGGCGAGCGGATCATCGCGCGGCGGCTCGCCGGCGGGCGTCCGGTCATGGGCATCTGTGTCGGCATGCAGATCCTCTTCGAGACCGGTATCGAGCACGGCGTCGAGACCGAGGGCTGCGGGGAGTGGCCGGGCGTCGTGGAGCGCATCCAGGCGCCGATCGTGCCCCACATGGGGTGGAACACGGTGGACGTCCCTGCGGGGACCTCGTTGTTCGCGGGCGTCGAGAAGGAGCGGTTCTACTTCGTGCACTCCTACGGCGTGCGCGACTGGACCCTGGTCACCAACGACCGCACCGTCGCCCCGCTGGTCACCTGGGCCGAGCACGGCGGCGACCGGTTCGTCGCGGCCGTCGAGAACGGGCCGCTGAGCGCCACCCAGTTCCACCCGGAGAAGTCCGGTGACGCCGGCGCCGCGGTCCTGCGCAACTGGGTGCAGTCGCTGAAGGCTGCCTGAGGTGGCCCAGACCGGAGCCCGCGCGAAGGCCCGCGCCGAGCGCGAGCGGCAGGCCGCGGCCGCCGCCGAGGCCCGGGCCGCGCGCGAGGCCAAGGAGGCCGCGCGCCGGGCTCGGCGGAAACGGCTCCTGGGGTGGGTTCCGGCTCGCCGGCCCCGGCCCGCCAGCGCGCTCGCGGAGCGCCGGCGGCGCAACGTACGGATCCTGGTCGTCGTCCTGCTTCTCCTCAACGCGCTGGTCTACCTGGTCACCGAGGACGTCGGCACGACGGTCTTCGCGGCCATCGCCTCGGTGCTGGTCGCGCCGGTGGTCTACACGCTGTTGTTCCGCCGCTGACCTTTCCGGAGCGAGGCAGGATGGCACGCGCCGGTTCTACTTGATGGAGAAGGCGATCGCTCCGGACATGGAGAAGGGCTGGCCAAGCTCGCGACCGTGGCGGCACGACCCTAATCCGATTGCGTCGCCGACACGGCGCGACCTACGTTGCCGGTCATGACACCTCGGCGGTTCGGGATCTGCATCGACGCCAACGACCCGGAGCGGGTCGCGGAGTTCTGGGCGGCGGTGCTGGACCGGCAGACCGAGACCAGCGGCGAGGAGATCAGGCTGCTGCCGCGGACGGACGATGACCTCCGGATCCGGTTCCTGCCCACGGATGAACCGAAGACGCTCGCGAATCCGCACCATCTCCATCTGACCAGCAGACTGCCCGACGACCAGCAACGGACCGTGGACCGGCTGGTCGGCCTCGGCGCCACCCATCTCGATGTCGGGCAGCTGCCGGAGGAGGACCACATCGTGCTCGGCGACCCCGAGGGCAACGAGCTGTGCGTGATCCCGGCCGGCAACAAGTGGTTGGCCGGGACCGGGTTCCTGGGCGAGGTTGCCGCCGATGGATCGCGGGAGGCGGGGGTGTTCTGGAGCGCCGCCCTGGGCTGGCCGTTGGTCTGGGACCAAGACGGCGAGACCGCCGTCGCGACCCCGTCGGGCACCGCCAAGGTCGCCTGGGGTGGACCGCCACCGGTGCCGCGCGGTCCGCGTGACCGGTTCCGCTTCGACGTGATCGCACCCGAGGACACCGACCCTGCCGCTGAGATCCGCCGCCTCGCAGAGCTCGGCGCCACGCTGATCGCCGGCGGCGACGGCGAGCGGCGGTGGGCGCGGATGACCGACCCCGCTGCGTACGAATTCGAGGTGTTGGCGGCTCGCTGACGGTGAACCGTCTCGCAACCGGACGGCGGGGCAGGGCCGGCGGCGTGCAGAACATAGGATCGTCCCCATGGGTGACTACCTCGAGCTCCTGCCGGCCGTCGATGTGAAGGGCGGGCAGGCGGTGCAGCTGGTCCAGGGCGTGGACGGGTCGGAGAAGCGGTTCGGCGACCCCTTCGAAGCCGCGCTGAGGTGGCAGGAGACCGGCGCCGAGTGGATCCATCTGGTCGACCTGGACGCCGCGTTCGGTCACGGCAACAACCGCGAGATCCTCGCCGGCATCGTCGGCAAGCTCGACATCAAGGTCGAGATGAGCGGTGGCATCCGCGACGACGAGTCGCTCGAGGCCGCGATGGCGACCGGCTGCCGCCGCGTCAACATCGGCACCGCCGCGCTGGAGAACCCGGAGTGGACCCGGCAGGCGATCGCGACTTACGGCGACCGGGTCGCGGTGGGCCTGGACGTACGCGGCCGCACCCTCGCCGCGCGCGGCTGGACCAAGGAGGGCGGCGACCTCTACGAGACCCTCGCCCGCCTGGACCAGGAGGGCTGCGCGCGCTACGTCGTCACCGACGTCAACAAGGACGGCATGCTCCAGGGCCCCAACCTCGACCTGCTCCGCGCGGTCTGCGAGGCCACCGACCGGCCGGTCGTGGCGAGCGGGGGAGTGACTACGATCGACGACATCGAGGCGCTGATGGGCCTGGTGGAGATCGGCGTGGAGGGTGCGATCGCGGGCACGGCTCTCTACACCGGCTCCCTCGACCTCGCCGAGGCGCTCGACCTGACCCTCGGCCGGCAGCGTGGGGACCAGTCGTGAGTCTCGCCGTACGCGTCATCCCGTGCCTCGACGTCGACGCCGGTCGCGTCGTCAAGGGGATCAACTTCAAGGAGCTGCGCGACGCCGGTGACCCGGTGGAGCTGGCCGCGACCTACGACAAGGAAGGCGCCGACGAGCTCACCTTCCTCGACATCTCCGCCTCCCACGAGGGGCGGGCGACGACGCTCGAGATCGTCACCCGTACGGCCGAGCAGGTCTTCATCCCGCTCACGGTCGGCGGCGGGATCCGCAGCGTCGACGACGTGGACCGGATGCTCCGCGCCGGCGCGGACAAGATCGCGGTCAACACCGCGGCCATCGTGCGTCCCGAGCTGATCGCCGAGATCGCCGACCGGTTCGGCAACCAGGTGCTCGTGCTGTCGGTCGACGCCCGCCGGGCGCCGGGGACCGACTCCGGCTTCGAGGTCACCACCCATGGCGGGCGCAAGTCGGCCGGGATCGACGCGATCGAGTGGGCGGCGAAGGCCGTCGAGCTCGGGGCCGGCGAGATCCTGCTCAACGCCATGGACGCCGACGGCACCGAGGACGGCTTCGACATCGACCTGATCAAGGCCGTACGCAGCGAGGTGACCGTCCCGGTCATCGCCTCCGGCGGCGCCGGGAGGTCCGAGCACTTCCCGCCCGCGGTCGAGGCCGGTGCCGACGCCGTCCTCGCGGCCACCATCTTCCACTTCGGCAAGGTGCGGATCGGCGAGGTCAAGCAGGCGCTCTCCGGCGCCGGCGCGCCGGTTCGCTGACGGCTCGTCGCGGCAGAATCCCGCCGTGGCGGGAGAATGCCGCCGCCCGGAGCCCGACCGACTAATCCAGCAGCGAGCCAGGGATCTGCCCATGGCGTACGCGCTGGGGGTGGTTGCCGACGTCGAGGTAGGCGAGCTCCTTGCCGGTGCGGAAGTCGATCACGGCGACCGCGTCGGCGTCCGAGAGCGACGCCCAGCAGGTGTGGCCGAGGCCCTCGGTGGTCCAGTAGGGCTTGCCGTAGTAGTGGCCGGTGGTCTCCTTGTCGAGGGTCCTGAAGTCACCCGTCGCGCGGTCGACCATCGCGACGTAGTCGTCCATGGTGCCCGCGGCACACAGGGTCTCGCCCTTGGAATCCATCGAAAGACCGTGGTGGGCGGAGTCGTTGACATAGAGCTCGCGCGGCAGCTGGGTGCGCTTGGGGAGCGGGATGACGCGCGTGACGGCGCCGGTGCGGGGCTCGGCGACGGAGCCGGTCGAGTAGCCGACCTTCCCGTCGATGTCGGCTGCCTGGGTGTCGAACTCGACCAGGCCGTGCAGGAACGACATCTGGAAGTAGATGAACCGCTCGCCGGGAGCGATCGCCATGGGACGTACGGCTGAGGAGATCGAGGGGTAGCCGGCCTCCTCCAGCTCCTTGCCCATCTCCCAGCGCTGGGAGATCTCGAAGGTGGACTCGTCGACGATCTCGAACCAGCGGTCGCCCTTGATCGCGTCGTGGACCGGCCCGATCTTGATCGGCGGAAGCAGGTCGGTGCCGGGGATGGTGCCGAGGCCGAGCTGGTCGAGATTGATCAGCGGCAGCGAGTCGAGCGAGATCTCCTTCTGGTCGCCGGGGAGGTAGACGCGGCCGATGGAGGCGTGGAAGATGCGCGAGCCGTCCTCGGAGTAGTTGTTCTCGTGGGGCGTCTCGCCCGACTCGAACGTACGCAGCCGCTCACCGGTCCGCGGGTCGCCGGCGCCGCCCATCCAGTACTCGTGCACCGACCGCGACGTCGAGTCCGAGACCAGCAAGCGGGTGCCGTCGGGGGAGAGGCCCATGTGGTCGGTGCGGTGGCCGTCCATCTGCTGCTCGACCACGACGGAGTCGGGTGAGCCCGCGAGCGCCTTCTCGATGTCGATCCAGACGACGTCGGCGAGGCTGGGTCGAGAGACCGCCAGCAGCTTGCCGTCCCGAGTGGTGAACATGTCGTCCACCAGCTGGTCGTTGCCCTCACCGGGGCCGTAACGGACGAGGTAGTAGTAGGCCAGCCGCTCAGGATCCTTGTGGATCTCGGCGATCTCCTCGTCCTTGTCCGGCACCAGGTCCACGCCCTTGCGCAGCACCTCGAGGCTGCGCGCGTCGACGATCGAGGCCGTCCCGTCCCAGTTGTTGCCCACGACCATCACGTCCCGCAGGTCCGGGCTCGCGCTCATCGCTGGGGCGGCAGCGGTGAGCGAGAAGATGAAGAGCATGGCGACGGTGACTGCTGCCGCACGACGCATCGCGGGACCTCCTGGGGGATTCGGTCATCTGTGACCCAACGTCTCCGCGGGCCGGAAGGTTACGGTCGTCACACCCGGAGCGGGTCGTTCCGTGGAGCGGCACCCAGGCGCCGTACGTGCGTCTCTTCTTTCACTGGCGTCGCAAACGTTGCCGCTGTTCACCTCAGTTGCGCGACGATGTCCGAACTGCGCTGGAGCCTTGTGACCAAGAGCCTTTCCCGATCGGGGCGGGGAGGTCACAATGGAGGTGTAGTCCTGGTGTCGAGGTCCGATGGGGTGGTGTGCCGGTGCAAGCCGACACGGGGGTGGGAGACAGAGTGCAGCGGCGCCGCATGTCGCTCGCGGAGTTCGAGTCCCTCCCCGACACCCTTCACGCTGAATGGGTCAACGGCGAGGTCATCGTGAGTCCGCCGGGCGAGATCCCGCACCAGGCCGCGGGCAGCCGCATCCTCGTGCTGCTCGCCAACACCTTCCCGGACCTCACCGTCATCGCGGAGGGCGGCGTCCGCACCGGCATGAGCCGCCGGATCCCCGACGTACTCGTCCTCCGATCCGAGGAGAAGGGGCAGTGGGCCGAGCAGCCCCCGCTCATCGTCGTCGAGGTGCTCTCTCCCTCGACCCGCTCCGAGGACCTCTTCCGCAAGCCGGAGGAATACCGCATCGCCGGCGCGGAGCAATACTGGATCGTCGACCGCGAGCTCCGCTCGCTCACCGTCCTCAGCAACGCCGAGTCAGGCTGGGACGTCACGCTCGAGCTGCACGACTCCAACCCCGTGGGGTCGGTGCTCGTCGAGGGGTACGGCACGGTTCGGATCGATCTCGACAAGATCCTCTGAGGCCTTCTTCGTACGCCCGGAGAAGCTGCGGGCGCGTGGTCGGCGGTCGGGGGTGGGGCAGCGGATACTGGCGGTCGGCTGATCGCGAGAGCGGGGGCGCGCACCCCGCTGAGCCGCTCCCACCATGGACGGGTCAAAAAAATTCGTCGCATTCGGGGCGCTGACCTAGGCTTTACCTCGAGATGAGTGACGATGAACCGACACCCCAGAGGGCCACGACGACCGACGGGTTCAAGGTTCTCGGAGTCGCCATCCGGCGCGAGTGGGCGGTCTTCACGCTCTCGACCCTCGGCTCCGCGCTCTTCGGCGCGCTGACGGTCGCCGACGCCTGGGTGCTCGGCTGGTCCACCGACCACGTCCTGGTGCCTGCGCTGCGCGACGGCGAGATCGGTGCCGGATGGCTGTGGGCGGTGGTCGGGCTCTTCGTCGCCGTCGCGATCCTGCGTGCGGTCGGGGTGGTGGCGCGGAGGCTGGGTGCCGGGGTGATGCAGTACCGGATGCAGGCCCACTCGCGGCGCGCGGTCACCCGGCAGTATCTGGCGCTCCCGCTCGCCTGGCACCACCGGCACCCGACCGGTCAGCTCCTGTCCAACGCCAACTCCGACGTCGAGGCCTCATGGGCGCCGATCGCGCCGTTGCCGATGGCCGTCGGCACCCTCGCGATGATGGTGATCGCGGTCGGGCAGATGTTCTGGACCGACGTCGTCCTCGCCTCGGTCGCGATCCTGGTCTTCCCGGCCGTCGTGGTCGCCAACCTCGTCTTCCAGCGCTTCTCCTCACCCCTGATGACCCGCGCCCAGCAGCTGCGCGCGGAGCTCTCCGGGATCGCCCACGAGTCCTTCGACGGCGCCCTCGTCGTCAAGACCCTGGGACGCGAGGCCGAGGAGACCACCCGCTTCCACCAGAAAGCCCAGGAGCTGCGCGACGTCAACATCCGTGCCGGCCGGCTCCGTGCTGCCTTCGACCCGGTCCTGGCCGCGTTGCCCAGCATCGGGGTCCTGGCCGTGCTGGCCGTCGGCGTCGGGCGCGTCTCCAGTGGCGGCGCCGCACCCGGTGACGTGGTCCAGATCGGCTTCCTGCTCACCATCGTCGCCTTCCCGATCCGCTCCTTCGGGTGGCTGCTGGGGGAGTTCCCGCGCAGCGTCGTCGGCTATCGACGGGTGCGGCGGGTGCTCGACGCGACCGGCCGCCTTGCCTACGGGACCGCGACGACCAAGCGCGAGCCGACCGGTGCGCGGGTGCGGGTCGACGGTATCTCCTACGCCTACGCAGACGGTCCGACGCTGCTCGACGGCGTCGACTTCGAGGTCGAGCCGGGACGTACGGTCGCGATCGTCGGCGAGACCGCCTCGGGCAAGAGCACCTTGACGATGCTCCTGGCCCGGCTGGTCGACCCAGCGACGGGCCGGATCACGCTCGACGGCACCGACCTGCGCGACCTGGCGGCGGGGGAGTGGGCCCGGGTGGCGGCGCTGGTGCCGCAGACCGCCTTCGTCTTCGACGACTCCGTGCGCGGCAACGTCACCCTGGGCGCCGACCTCACCGACGACGAGGTCTGGTCGGCGCTCAAGGCGGCCCAGGCCGACGGCTTCGTCGCCGCGCTGCCGAACGGCCTCGACACCACCCTCGGTGAGCGCGGGGCGAGCCTCTCCGGCGGGCAGCGTCAGCGGCTCGCGCTCGCGAGAGCCCTCGTCCGACGCCCACGGCTGCTCATCCTCGACGACGCCACCTCGGCGGTCGACCCCGAGGTCGAGCAGCGCATCCTCGCCGCCCTGCGTGACGGCGCCGGCGACACCAGTCTGGTCGTGGTCGCCTACCGCAAGGCCACGATCGCGCTCGCCGACGAGGTCGTGCACCTCGAGAACGGCCGCGTCCGCGACCGCGGCACCCACACCGAGCTGCTCGCCCGCGACGAGTCCTACGCCCGCCTCGTCAACGCCTACGAGACCCCGGAGACCGCGGCATGACCGCCACCCTGGAGCCCGAGACCCGAGTCGGCAGCGGCGAAGACCTCGGCGCCATCGAGACCATCCGCCGAGGCATCAAGCACTCCCCGGAGCTGGTCGAGGGCATCCGCGGCACCTTCGCGCTGGCCGTGATCGCGAGCGTCGGCCAGGTCGTCGTCCCGGTCGTCGTCCAGCAGACCCTCGACAACGGCCTGAGCGGCCCCGACGGCCCTGACCTCGGCTACGTCCTGCGCGCCGGCCTGGTCGCGCTCGTCGCCATCGCCGTCACGGGCGTGGCCTCCTACCTGATGACCAGCCGGCTGTTCACCGCCGCCGAGCGGGGCCTGGCGACGCTGCGTACGAAGGCCTTCCGGCATGTCCACGACCTGCCGATGCTCACCCAGTCGACCGAACACCGCGGGGCACTGGTCTCGCGGGTCACCAGCGACGTCGACCAGGTCAGCCAGTTCATCGTCTTCGGTGGTCTGCTCTTCATCGTCAGCGTCGGGCAGATGCTCATCGCGACCGTCGTGATGGTGGTCTACTCCTGGCAGCTCGCGATCCTGGTGTGGCTCTGCTTCGGCCCGCTCTTCCTGAGCCTGCGGTTCTTCCAGCGCAAGCTCTCCGCGGCCTACACGCTCTCCCGCCGCCAGGTCGCGAAGATGCTCTCGGCCGTCTCCGAGCCGGTCGTCGGGGCGGCCGTGGTGAAGGCGTACGCCGTCGAGGACCGCACCCAGCAGCGCATCGACCGCGAGATCGACGCCACCAGCGCGGCCCAGACCAGGGCGCAGGCCTACACCTCGATCTTCTTCAGCCTCGGCGGTCTCTCCGGCGGCCTCGCCAATGCGGGCGTGATCGTCGGCGGTGTGCTGCTGGCGCTCGCCTACCGGGGCACCGGCGGCGAGCTGAGCGTCGGCGAGATCCTGGCGTTCGCGTTCCTGGTGACGCTTTTCGTCGGCCCCGTCCAGATGGGTACGCAGATCCTGACCGACGCGCAGAACGCGATCGCCTCCTGGCGGCGCACGATCGGGATCCTGGACACGCCCGCCGACCTCGTCGACCCGGGTGCCGCCGGCGCGGTCCTGCCCCGCGGCCCCCTCTCGATCGAGTTCGACGACGTCACCTTCGCCTACCCCGGCGGCCGCCCGGTCCTCCACGACATCTCCTTCGACATCGCCCCCGGCAGCCGGGTGGCGGTGGTCGGCGAGACCGGCTCGGGGAAGTCGACGATCGCCAAGCTGCTCACCCGGGTGATGGACGTGACCTCGGGGAAGGTGAGCCTCGACGGCGTCGACGTGCGCGACATCGGCAACGCCTCGCTGCGCACCAGCGTCGTGCTCGTCCCGCAGGAGGGCTTCCTCTTCGACTCCACGCTCGCCGAGAACGTCCGCTACGGGCGGTTGGACGCGACCGACGAGGAGATCGAGGAGGCCGCCCGCGTCCTCGGCCTCGGCGACTGGCTCGCCGGTCTCCCCGACGGCGTCCGCACGAGCGTCGGACAACGCGGGGAGTCGCTCTCGGCCGGCGAGCGCCAGCTCGTGGCGCTGCTGCGCGCCCAGCTCGCCGACCCCGACCTGCTGGTCCTCGACGAGGCCACCTCGGCCGTCGACCCGCGTCTGGAGATGCGGATCAACCGGGCCCTGGACCGGCTGATGAGCGGCCGCACCTCGGTCACCATCGCCCACCGACTCTCCACCGCGGAGGCCGCCGACGAGGTGATCGTCGTCGACGCCGGTCGTCTCGCCCAGCGCGGACCGCACAGCGAGCTGGTGGCCCAGCCAGGCTCCACGTACGCGCGCCTGCACGCCTCATGGGTCGCCCAGCAGGGTGCATAGATCGGCCCTCGCTCCGGTTGCTCAGACCTGGATGGCGTCATGGCCGGAGATGCGACCTCCGAGGACGACGGACCCCATGAATGACTCGAACTCCGGGCCGACGACCGCGAATTGCCCATACTTACAGGTCACGGTGAACGAAAGCATCACGCGCTTCCTTCTGTCCGTCGCATCGATGAGGGTTTCGATCACTTGGGCTTGATAGAGATCGAACCGGGACCCATCGATGCGAGCGTCGACCTCGGTGAGTTGCACGATCGCAGGCATTTGTTCGGATTCGACACGTGTTCTCTTGATCAGGTCGGCGCTCGCCCCGTTGGACCGCAACGACTCCACCGACGAGTCGGCCGCGTCCTCGAGACTCGGCAGATCCACTCCGTACGTGCCCCGAACGGTCAGGATCGGAACAAAGCCGTCGGCCACGGACCCCCAGCGAAGTGCGACTGCGAACGCGTCTGCTTGTTCAAGACTGTCAGGATCAGCGCCGCGCCAATGCGTGTTGGGTAGATCGAACTCGATCGGAATTGGGAATGCGGAGGCCATCAGAAGAGGCCGCCAACTGCATGGACCACGCCTTTGGCAGCGTTCTTTGCTTCACTGGCGTCGATAGTGATCTTGTCAACTGCGTCGGGGCCAATAGCTTTCTTGATGTTGTTGATCTGCTCAACAGGATTCGTGGTCATGCCATCGGCGATCTCGGCGGCTTCTGCAGGATTCGCCATCGCCAGCCTGCCGATGTCGTAATAGGTCTTAGGTAGCGCCAAGGCTCCCTTGACCACACCCTCGGCTGATTCGCCCGGATGTTCCGCGGCCCACCCGACTCCGCGGCCCACAGCTCCGCTGAGATCATTCGCGGTGTCGGCCAAGTCGCGCGCAGCGACGCCCGGGTTCTCTATGATCTCCTGGGCCGTGCGCCCCATCTCGGGGAAGTCCAGTTCTACCGATGGCTTGATCGTCCCCCCGATCCCGGGCGTCAGGCCGAACTCGCTGCCAAAGCTGAACTTCCCGTCCTTCCAGCCGTAATTCACGCCGCCAGTGGCGCCGCTCCCGGTCTGCCCCTCTGCATTGAATCCAATCCCGATGCCGCCGTAGTTGACCGAGCCGCCGAGTCCGGCTTTCGCGCCATTGGATACGTCAACTCCCGCCTCGACACCGTCTCGACCGACCCTGAGCTTTGCCTCCGCATCACTGCCAACGTATGCATACCCACTAGCGCCCATCGTCAGGAACCCATCTTTGATGCTGAGATTTCCTTCGACGTCGACGATGTGTTTATGGACGCCGATGCCGAGATGGAGTCCATCCTTGTCGATCTTCCCGATCACTTCGCCGGAATAGCTGTTCAGGGTGAGGCTTCCATCCGACTCCAGTTTCACATCGCCTGCTTGAGCCCCAACCTTGCCATCGATCTGAAACTGATGCGCTTTGCCACTGGCGTCGATGAACTGAATCTGCTTGCCGTCTGGGCTTATCTCGAAACCCTTGAGTTGGCCGGAGTTCCCGCCGTCAGCGGCGGGATCGTCGGCAGCAATGTCGAAGAACCCGCCCAAGATCCTGCCGAACGCCCCCAAGGCACCGCCGCGACCAGTGGCCTCGGTGTCTGCGCCTGCCTTGTCGTCGTTGTCCCGAGTTGCCGGCATGACGGCTATGTTCCCGGCGTCGTTCAACCTTTCGCGGGCATCGGTCAGAATCTCTTCCGCTTCCTTGCGCAGAGACTCACCTGGGTCGACGAACGGGCCAGGGTGAACGTACCCGATCAGCGGAACCGGTCTGCCGCTTCTGAGCGCTGCATTGTGCGCCTCGACCTGGCGGTTGTAGCCGTCGACAGCCGCGTTGTGGTCGGCCAACGCCGCCTTGGTCGCGGCTTCGCCCTCATTCCATTTGTCGATGGCCTCCTGGGCGCGGTCTTGCGCGGTCGCCAACGCGTCCGCATACCCGCTCAAGCTCGTGCCGGCTTCCTTGAGGGCGTCCCGGTAGGCCTCGAACTTCGCCGTCTCCTGCCCTGCCTTGAGGATGTACCCGAGCTTCCCGAGACCACCTTCCCACGTCGGAACAGCAAGGCCAGCGATCGTGTCGAGCAGGTTGTCGATGCGCCTCTGCTCGTCGAGGATCGCCGTGGCTTGCTCAGCCACCGCCGCCTTGTCTCCGACGATCAACGCCTTCGGGTCATCAGACGCGCCGAGCTCGGCGCCCATGGGAAGCGTCATCAGTTGGCCGTCGACCCGTCGGACAGTGGAGGCGTCAATGGCGAGAACTGGGCGCCGTCTCGGCCATAGATGTGGGGCAACGGCTGCTGTTGCCCAGACAGCCGCGGGGTGTCAGGCAAAGGCGTCAACTTGCTGCTACCGCCTTCTGCGACGAGGCCGGGACGCATCCGATGAGCACTGTCGAGGTCTGCTTGCTCATAGTCTCGCGCCTTGTCGCGGAGATACTCGGACAGCGACTCCAGTCCCTTCCCCAGTTGGCGGTGGGCGTCTCTCGACTGCGACAGCACATCTTTCAACCAGGCGGCGACCTGGACGTGGCCGACCCGATCAGACCCGGCAGCCGACTCCGGCATCTTCGACGAACCGAGATCCTCGAGCAAGGCGTCGTACTTTCCTGCCGTGCGTCGTAGATCTTCGATCGTTACTTCGTACCCGTTCATCGGCCCTCCGTGCAGTTGTGGATCTCCACTCCTCTTCTTCCTCAGAAGTCGGCAGTTCAACCACATCCAGCACGAAGATTTCTACCCGAGGAAAAGAGCTTCTGGCTTCAAAGCAAAGTTGGCACGCCCGAAGCGGCGAGTCAACGCCAATCGCGGGCCACTGCAGGGAAACCGCCGAACGTGCGGCAACATCACTAGGCGGCCAGGGCTGCGAACGGGGGCCATGGGAGGTTGCGGACGACCGTGAACACCACGGTCAGTGCCAGCCAGGCGTAGAGCGCGGCAGGGGAGCGCGCCCAGGCGGGCGCGGGACGGCCGCCGACTCGGTCCCGGAGCCAGAAGAACCAGAGCAGCGCGAGCAGCGGCAGCCCCAGCAGGAACATCAACGCGTTGTGGCCGATCGCGCCGGCGACGTCACCCGAGAGCAGCAACATCGTGCCGCGTGTCATCCCGCACCCAGGACAGTCGATGCCGGTGAGTGCGTGGATCGGGCACGGCGGCACGTAGGCGACGAGCCCGGGAGCTGTGACGAAGACGGCCGCGAGGCCCGCCCCGCCGGCCACGACGGCCAGTGGGACGAGCCCCGCACGCACTCGTGTCATTGCTTGCGAACGAGAGTTCAGTAGGTGGTGGTCGAACCACCCATGCTGACCGCGCCGACCGCGATCAGGATGATGTACAGAACGATGAGCACAACACCGACGGCCGCACCGATGCCGGCCCACTTCTTGGCGCCTGCGCCATCGCCCTGAACGGCCTTGACGATCGCGACGATGCCGAACGGCAGGCAGCAGAACAGGGTGACCAGGATTCCGAGAACGAGACCAGTGGTGTCGGTTCCGGGCTTCTCGGACGGGGTGTAACCAGACATGCGCTATACCTCTAGTGTGTGTTGACCGCGACGGTCATAGTGTGGAACTCGGCCCGATGTGTGGTGGGTCGAGTTTTGCGTGCGCATCCTTGCATGGGTCTTGCATGCCGCGACAGGTGAATCGCCGTGCCCGTGCAACCTCGTTACAGAGACGGATGTGCGGAGGGTCGGGTGCCGCGGGGATACTGGACGTGTGAGCTCTCTTGACCCCACCATCGCCGACCGGCTCAAGCGCGACCCCGACGGGCTGGTGCCCGCGGTGGTGCAGCAGCACGACACCGGTGAGGTGCTGATGCTCGGCTACATGGACGACGAGGCCCTGGCGCGCACGCTCGCGACCGGTCGGGCGACGTACTGGTCCCGCAGCCGGCAGGAGTACTGGGTCAAGGGGGAGACCTCCGGCCACCGGCAGTACGTCAAGGAGGTCCGCCTCGACTGCGACGGCGACACGATCCTGCTCAAGGTCGACCAGGAGGGCCCTGCCTGTCACACCGGTGACCACACCTGCTTCGACGCCGGCCTGATCTCGTGAGGTCGTTCGGTCCCACCGTCACCGCCGGTCTCGCCGGCGCGGCCCTGGCTGCCTGGGCGGGCTCCAACGAGTGGGTGAAGGTCACCGCACCGGCCCAGATGCCGACCGACCTCAACGACTCCCCGGCCACCACCGGCCTGGCGTTGGTCGCCCTCGCGGCCTGGGGCGTGGTCCTGGTCACCCGAGGCGTCGTACGCCGCCTGGTGGCCGTCCTCGCCGGTCTGGCCGGGATCGGCGTGATCGTCACCTTCTTCGGCCACGCCGGGATCGACGCGCTCGGCCGGGCGATCGACTCCGAGGTCGTCTGGGGCGAGACCGAGCACACCACCACCCCGTGGCCCTACCTCGCGCTCCTCGGGGCCGTCCTGACCATCGTGGCGGCCGTCGCGGCCGTACTCCTGGCTCGTTCGTGGCCCGAGATGGGCCGCCGCTACGACGCCCCCGCCGACGCGAAGCCGGAGCGGAAACCGCTGGAGGAGCAGTCCACGATCGACGTCTGGAAGTCGTTGGACGAGGGTCGGGACCCGACATCCGGCGATCAATGAATACACTGCAGCCAAGCAAAGAGAACTCGTAGAGGAGTCACGCATGTCCGCCAGCCACGGCAACACCCCGGCAGCCTGGATCGCAGTCGCGGTCGGCCTCCTCGGCTTCCTCATCGGCAGCGTCGCCATGATGCTCGACCCGATCAGCTGGTTCGTCTTCTGGATCGGCGTGGCCGTCACCGTCGGCGGTGGTCTGCTCTTCATCGTGCTCGCCAAGCTCGGCTTCAACGTCGAGTCACACTGAGCCTGTGAGACAGCAAGGCCCCCGGCGGAATCCGCCGGGGGCCTCGTTCTCGTCTTGGCTCAGTTCATGTTCCCACTCGAATACTCGAACTGTGACGGAATGACCCCGCTGGCTACGAGGACCCAGTAGATGACAGCGAAGAGCAGGAAGACGGCGCCCAGGATGAGACCTGTCATCGCCATGCCCTTCCCGGTCTTCTCGCCGCGATTGATCTCCTTGAGCGCAAGGAGACCCGTGACGACGGCGACGATGTTGAACACGAAGATCGAGCAGCAGAGGACGCTGATGATTCCGCTGACGAGGGAGATGATCGCCAAAACGGACGTGCCCTGTGGTTGAGCGCCGCCAGGTGGAGTCGGCGCGCCGTACTGTGGCGGCGGCGGAGGGGGCGGTGTTCCGTAGCTCATGTCCTGACCTCCAAAGTCAGCCGAGTGTTGATGAGTTGAAAGCAAAGTAGCCGTTGTTGCCCGCACTGTGGCGCCAAATCGGGCGTGTCACGGTTCGGGTGAGAGGCTTTGCACGTGGGTCATACCCAGAAACGAGAGGTTTAAACATGTCGGTGCTCGAAAAGATCATCGACGGCGTACGTCTGGACCTGGCCAAGCGCCAGGAGACGGTGTCGGAGGCGGACCTGCGGGCCCGGCTGGCCGACGTCGACGCGCCGCGCGACCCGATGCCGCACTTCCGTGCGCCGGGCAGCAGCGTGATCGCCGAGGTGAAGCGGAAGAGCCCCTCCAAGGGCGCTCTGGCCGACATCCCCGACCCGGCCGAGCTGGCCCGGAAGTACGCCGCCGGCGGCGCCGCCGCGATCTCGGTGCTCACCGAGGAACGCCGCTTCGGCGGGTCCCTCGACGACCTGCGCGTGGTCCGTGCCGCGGTCGAGACGCCGATCCTGCGCAAGGACTTCATCGTCGAGCACTACCAGCTGCTGGAGGCGCGGGCCGCCGGTGCCGACCTGGCGCTGCTGATCGTGGCCGCGCTGGACGACGACACCCTGCGTCGCCTCTACGACCAGGCTCGTGAGCTGGGGCTGACCGTGCTGGTCGAGACTCACGACGAGGAGGAGGTCGCCCGGGCGGTCGACCTCGGCGCCGAGCTGATCGGCGTCAACGCGCGCAACCTGAAGACCCTGGAGATCGACCAGGACGTCTTCGGACGGCTCGCGCCGCTCATCCCCGAGGACCGGGTGAAGGTCGCCGAGTCGGGCATCTTCACCGCCACCGACGTGAAGCGCCACGTCGCCGAAGGGGCCCGCGCGGTCCTGGTCGGCGAGGCGCTGGTCAAGCATGGCGACCCGCAAGGCACGGTCGCCGAGTTCACCGGAATCCAAGGCTAAGGCCAAGAGTAGATCCGAGAGCAGATACAGCCATGACAACTCACATTCACGAGACCACCTCCTACGACGCCGACGAGCTCGGCTGGTTCGGCGGCGAGGCCGAGGGGTTCGGCGGCCGCTTCATGCCCGAGGCGCTGATGAAGGCGCTCACCGAGCTCGACGAGGCCTGGCAGCAGGCCAAGGCCGACCCGGAGTTCGTGAAGGAGTTCGACGCGATCCTGCGTGACTACGCCAACCTGCCGAGCCCGCTCTACCACGCGACCCGGCTCTCTTCGCAGCTCGGCGTACGGGTCCTCCTCAAGCGCGAGGACCTCAACCACACCGGCGCTCACAAGATCCGCAACGTGCTCGGCCAGGCCCTGCTCACCAAGCGGATGGGCAAGACCCGGGTGATCGCCGAGACCGGTGCCGGCCAGCACGGCGTGGCCTCCGCGACCGCGGCCGCCTACTTCGGCCTGGACTGCACCGTCTACATGGGCAAGGTCGACACCGACCGTCAGGCGCTCAACGTGGCCCGGATGCGGCTGCTCGGGGCCGAGGTCGTCCCGGTTCCCTCCGGCAGCGGCACTCTCAAGGACGCCATCAACGAGGCGCTGCGTGACTGGGTCGCGAGCGTCGACCACACCGCCTACCTGTTCGGCACCGCGGCCGGGCCCCACCCGTTCCCGACGCTGGTCCGCGACATCGTGCGCGGCATCGGCGACGAGGCCCGGGCGCAGTCGCTCGAGCAGTTCGGCGGTCTCCCGAACGCCGTCGTCGCCGCGGTCGGCGGCGGCTCCAACGCGATCGGCCTCTTCACCGCGTTCCTCGACGACGAGGATGTCGAGATCCACGGCTTCGAGGCAGGGGGAGAGGGCTTCGATACCGGCCGCCACGCCGCCACCATCCAGGCCAACGACCCGGGCGTGCTCCACGGCGCCCGCACCTATGTGCTCCAGGACGAGGACGGCCAGACCATCGAGTCCCACTCGATCTCCGCCGGGCTCGACTACCCGGGGGTCGGTCCGCAGCACGCCTGGCTGGCCAAGTCCGGCCGGGCGAGCTACACGAGCATCACCGACAAGGAGGCGATGGACGCCTTCGCGCTGCTCTCGCGCTCCGAGGGCATCATCCCGGCGATCGAGTCGGCCCACGCGATCGCCGGCGCCATCAAGATCGCCCCGGAGATCAAGGAGCGCCACGGCGAGGGTGCCACGATCCTGATCAACCTGTCCGGTCGCGGCGACAAGGACATGGGCACGGCCATCGACTACTTCGGGTTGGGCGACGAAGGAGCCCAGGCCCGAAGCGACAAGCACAGCGGTTTGGGAGAGAGCAAGTGAGCACGTCGGTAGCGTTCGAGAAGGCGAAGGCCGAGGACCGTGCCGCCCTGGTCGGCTACCTGCCGGCAGGTTTCCCGTCGGTGGAGGGCTCGATCGAGGCGCTGGCCACGATGGTCGAGGCCGGCTGCGACATCATCGAGATCGGCCTGCCCTACTCCGACCCGGTCATGGACGGCCCCACGATCCAGGACGCCGTCCAGCAGGCCCTCGACGGCGGCGTACGCGTCGACGACGTGTTCCGCGTCGTCGAGGCCGTGGCCGCGACCGGGGTGCCGACCCTGGTGATGACCAGCTGGAACCCGATCGAGCGTCGCGGCGTCGACCGTTTCGCCCAGCAGCTCCAGGACGCCGGCGGCGCCGGCCTGATCACGCCCGACATCACCCCCGACTTCGCGCCGGAGTGGATCGAGGCCGCCGACGCCCGTGACCTCGACAAGGTCTTCCTGGTCGCGCCGAGCAGCACCGACGAGCGGATCGCGATGACCACGGCCCAGTGCCGCGGCTTCGTCTACGCCACCGCGGTCATGGGGGTCACCGGCGCCCGCGCCAAGACCTCCGAGCTGGCCGCCCCGCTCGTCGCCCGCACCCGGCAGACCACCGACCTGCCGGTCGGCGTCGGCCTCGGGGTCAGCAACGGCGCCCAGGCGGCGGAGATGGCCGCGTACGCCGACGGGGTCATCGTCGGCTCCGCCTTCGTGCGTACGCTGCTGGACAACCGCTCCGACGAGCAGGCGGCGCTCAAGGCGCTGGCGCACCTGACCGAGGACCTGGCCGCGGGAGTCCGCGCGCGTTGAGGATCCTCGTATCGATCGTCCTGCTCGTCCTCGTCGGGGTCGTCAGCGGCTGCGGCGCGGCCGGCACCGGTCAGAAGCCGGCCTCGGCGATGACCGGGCAGGAGCACACTCCCTACCAGCTCGCCGACACCGCGCTGACCGACACCGACGGCGAGCCGTACTCGCTGGCGACCGACGCCGACAAGCCGCTGACGCTGGTGTTCTACGGCTACACCCAGTGCCCCGACGAGTGCCCGCTGGTCATGTCGAGCCTGACCGCCGCGCTGACCCGGCTCGACGACGCCGAGCGGAAGCAGGTCGACGTCGTCTTCATCACCACCGACCCGGCGCGAGACACGACGGAGGTGCTCGAGAAGTACCTCGAGCGCTACGACGACGACTTCATCGGCCTCACCGGCGACCTGAAGGACATCGTCACGCTGGCCGAGTCGATGCGGCTCTACGTCGGGGAGGCCGACCGGCTACCGAGCGGGGGCTACGATCTCGGGGTCCACGACACCCACGTCTCCGCAGTCACCGGGGGAGAGGCGCGGGTCGTGTGGTCGATGAACACCTCGCCCAAGCAGTTCGCCGACGACATCCACCACCTTCTTGAGGAAGAAACCGCCGCATGATGCTCCCGATGTCCATCCCCAGCCCGGCCGAAGGCGTGCTCTGGCTCGGGCCGATCCCGCTGCGCGGCTACGCGTTCGCGATCATCCTCGGCATCATCGTCGCCGTCTGGGTCTCGGAGAAGCGCTGGCAGGCACGCGGCGGCCGCGCCGGTGACATCCAGGACATCGCCCTGTGGGCGGTGCCGTTCGGCCTGGTCGGTGGCCGGCTCTACCACGTGATGACGGACTGGCAGCTCTACTTCGGCGACGGCGCCAACCCGGTCGAGGCGCTCTACATCTGGCGCGGTGGCCTCGGCGTGTGGGGCGCGATCGCGCTTGGCGCCGTCGGCGCCATCATCGGCGCCCGGACCAAGGGCATCAAGATCGTCCCGCTGCTGGACACCATCGCCCCCACCTGTCTGCTCGCGATGGGCATCGGCCGCTGGGGCAACTGGTTCAACCAGGAGCTCTTCGGCCGCCCGACCGACCTGCCGTGGGGCCTGGAGATCGACCCGTCGCACTACCCTGACGGCCCCGGCCAGTTCCCGGCCGGCACCACGTTCCACCCGACCTTCCTCTACGAGTTCTGCTGGGACATCCTCGCCTTCTTCGTCATCGTCTACCTGCAGAAGAAGCTGCGCCTGGGCGGCGGCCGCGTGGTCGCGCTCTACGTGATGGCCTACTGCCTCGGCCGCGGCATGATCGAGACCCTGCGCATCGACAACGTCCAGCTGGTCGACGTGCTCGGCCTGCGCTGGAGCGAGTGGATGTCGATCATCCTGTTCGTGCTGGCCGCCGCATGGTGGGCCTACGCCACCTTCACCGGCCGGGGTAAGGTCGAGGAGGAGGTCTACAGCGATCCTGCCAAGGCCCCCGCACACGACACTGACAGCAAGGGCGACACCGAGGAATCCTCGACCACGGCCTGATCAGACGCAGAAGTTGGGCGCAAAGTCGCGCCTCGCGGGAGGGTGTCCGTCCCTTGACCCTCGTTCGCAACGTACGCGTGACACAGTGGTAACCTAGCCGCACTCGCGCGGGCCAACGCTGTCCCCTGCAGATTGCCAGTTTCATCCCCGCAAGGGGCGCGCGCACCTGTCGCAGAACATCCCCACGCTCCGGACCCGACTCGAAGCAGAGTCGGAAACCCGGGGCTATTGGGCTGCGTCGGATCGCGCGTTCCCGAGCCCGGACAGACGGGAGATCCCGGTGCCGTACGAGCACTCGTATCCATCCCCCCAGGGCCTCTACGACCCTCGGTTCGAGAAGGACGCCTGCGGCGTCGCCATGGTTGCGACGCTGACCGGCGTCGCCAGCCACGACATCGTGAAGCAGGGCATCCGTGCCCTGGTGAATCTCGACCACCGCGGCGCCGCCGGCGCCGAGACCAACTCTGGCGACGGCGCCGGGATCCTGCTGCAGGTCCCCGACGCGTTCCTGCGCGAGGTCGTCGACTTCGACCTCCCGGCCGAGCGTGCCTACGCCGTCGGCACCGCCTTCATCCCCGGCGATGTCGACCAGGTCGAGCGCACCGTCAAGCTGGTCGAGGACATCGCGACCGAGGAGGGCCTCGAGGTCCTCGGCTGGCGTGACGTACCCGTCAACCCGGACTCCCTCGGTGCCACCGCGAAGGCGGTCATGCCGACCTTCCGTCAGCTCTTCGTCGCCGGCGCCAAGCAGCGCGTGACCGGCCTGGCCCTGGAGCGCCTCGCCTTCTGCCTGCGCAAGCGCGCGGAGAAGGAGACCGACGTCTACTTCCCGTCGCTGTCGAGCCGCACCATCGTCTACAAGGGCATGCTCACCACGCCCCAGCTGGCCCAGGTGTTCCCCGACCTGGTCGACGAGCGGGTCGCCTCCGCGATCGCCGTCGTCCACAGCCGGTTCTCGACCAACACCTTCCCGAGCTGGCCGCTGAGCCACCCGTTCCGGTTCATCGCCCACAACGGCGAGATCAACACCGTGATGGGCAACCGCAACTGGATGAAGGCGCGCGAGGCGCTGCTGGAGTCCGAGCTGATCCCGGGCGACCTCGAGCGGCTCTTCCCGATCTGCACCGAGGGCGCCTCCGACTCGGCCTCGTTCGACGAGGTCCTCGAGCTGCTCCACCTGGCCGGCCGCAGCCTGCCTCACGCCATGCTGATGATGATCCCGGAGGCATGGGAGAAGCACGAGGAGATGGACCCCGCCCGCAGGGCGTTCTACGAGTTCCACTCCTCGCTGATGGAGCCGTGGGACGGCCCCGCCTCGGTCGTGTTCACCGACGGCACCCAGATCGGCGCGGTGCTCGACCGCAACGGCCTGCGTCCCTCGCGTTACTGGGTCACCGAGGACGGCCTGGTCGTGCTCGGCTCCGAGGCCGGCGTGCTCGACGACATCGACCCGGCGACCGTGGTCCGCAAGGGCCGCGTCCAGCCGGGCAAGATGTTCCTGGTCGACACCGCCGAGCACCGCATCATCGAGGACGACGAGATCAAGTCCGAGCTCGCCGCGGAGCACCCCTACGACGAGTGGCTCCACGCCGGTCTCGTACGCCTCGAGGACATCCCCGAGCGCGAGCACATCGTCCACACCCACGCCTCGGTGACCCGCCGCCAGCAGGTCTTCGGCTACACCGAGGAGGAGCTCCGGATCCTGCTCGCGCCGATGGCCAACACCGGTGCCGAGCCGATCGGCTCGATGGGCACCGACAGCCCGATCGCGGCGCTGAGCGACAAGCCCCGGATGCTGTTCGACTACTTCGCCCAGCTTTTCGCGCAGGTCACCAACCCGCCGCTGGACGCGATCCGCGAGGAGCTCGTCACCAGCCTCGCCGGCACCATCGGCGCCGAGTCCAACCTGCTCAATCCCGGCCCGGCCTCGTGTCGCCAGATCGTGCTGCCGTTCCCGGTCATCTCCAACGACGACCTGGCCAAGATCCGTCACATCAACCGTGACGGCGACATGCCGGGCTTCCAGGTCCACATCGTCCGCGGCCTCTACGAGGTCGACGGCGGTGCCGAGGCGCTCCGCACCCGCCTCGACGAGATCGCCGCAGAGGTCTCCCAGGCGATCGAGGACGGCGCCCGGATCATCGTGCTGTCCGACCGCCACTCCACCCAGGAGATGGCGCCGATCCCGTCGCTGCTGCTCACCGGCGCCGTCCACCACCACCTGGTCCGCGAGCGCACCCGCTCGCAGGTCGGCCTGCTGGTCGAGGCCGGCGACGTACGCGAGGTCCACCACGTCGCCCTGCTGATCGGCTACGGCGCGGCCGCGGTCAACCCCTACCTGGCAGTCGAGTCCGTCGAGGACCTCGCCTACGAGGGCTACTACGTGAAGGCCGACGCCGAGAAGGCGATGGCCAACACGATCAAGGCGCTCGGCAAGGGTGTCCTCAAGGTGATGTCGAAGATCGGCGTCTCCACGGTCGCCTCCTACACCGGCGCGCAGATCTTCGAGGCCGTCGGCCTCTCGAAGGAGGTCGTGGACCGCTACTTCACCGGCACCACCTCCAAGCTCGGCGGCGTCGGCCTCGACGTGATCGCCGAGGAGGTCGCCAAGCGCCACGCCACCGCCTACCCGCGCGACGGCGTCGCCAACGCCCACCGCGCGCTGCCCATCGGCGGCGAGTACCAGTGGCGTCGTGAGGGCGAGCCGCACCTGTTCGACCCGGAGACCGTCTTCCGGCTCCAGCACGCGACCCGCACCGGCCGCTACGACGTGTTCAAGCAGTACACCGACCGTGTCAACGAGCAGTCCGAGCGGCTGATGACCCTGCGCGGCCTCTTCAGGCTCAAGAGCGCCGAGGAACTGGGCCGCCAGAAGGTCTCGATCGACGAGGTCGAGCCCGTCGAGGCGATCGTCAAGCGCTTCTCGACCGGCGCGATGTCGTACGGCTCGATCTCCAAGGAGGCTCACGAGACGCTCGCCATCGCGATGAACATCCTCGGCGGCAAGTCCAACACCGGCGAGGGCGGCGAGGACCCGGAGCGTCTCTACGACCCCGAGCGTCGTTCGTCGATCAAGCAGGTGGCGTCGGGTCGCTTCGGTGTCACGAGCGAATACCTCACCAACGCCGACGACATCCAGATCAAGATGGCCCAGGGCGCCAAGCCCGGTGAGGGCGGTCAGCTGCCCGGCCACAAGGTCTACCCGTGGGTCGCCAAGACGCGTCACTCGACGCCGGGCGTGGGGCTCATCTCCCCGCCGCCTCACCACGACATCTACTCGATCGAGGATCTCGCCCAGCTGATCCACGACCTCAAGAACGCCAACCCGAGCGCTCGCGTCCACGTCAAGCTCGTGGCCGAGGTCGGTGTCGGCACCGTCGCCGCAGGTGTCTCCAAGGCCCATGCCGATGTGGTCCTGATCTCCGGTCACGACGGCGGCACCGGCGCCTCCCCGCTGACCTCGCTCAAGCACGCGGGCGGTCCCTGGGAGCTCGGCCTCGCCGAGGCGCAGCAGACGCTGCTCCTCAACGGTCTGCGCGACCGGATCGTGGTACAGACCGACGGTCAGCTCAAGACCGGCCGCGACGTGGTCATCGCCGCGCTGCTCGGTGCCGAGGAGTTCGGCTTCGCCACCGCGCCGCTGGTCGTCTCCGGCTGCGTGATGATGCGGGTCTGCCACCTCGACACCTGCCCGGTCGGCGTCGCCACCCAGAACCCGGTCCTGCGCGAGCGGTTCACCGGCAAGGCGGAGTACGTCGTCAACTTCATGCGCTACGTCGCCGAAGAGGTCCGCGAGCTCCTCGCCGAGCTCGGCTTCCGGAGCATCGACGAGGCCGTCGGCCACGCCGAGGCGCTCGACGCGCGCGACGCGATCGACCACTGGAAGGCCTCCGGGCTCGACCTGTCGCCGATCTTCGCCCGGGTGGAGTCGCCGGAGCAGTTCGCCGACCAGGACCTCTACAACACCAAGGGCCAGGACCACGGCCTGGAGAAGTCCCTGGACGTCAACGAGCTGGTGCCGCTCGCGGCTCCGGCGCTCGAGCGCGGCGAGCCCGTGCGCGCCCAGCTGCCGATCCGCAACGTCAACCGCACCGTCGGCACGATCCTCGGCCACGAGATCACCAAGCGCTACCGCGGTGAGGGGCTGCCCGAGGGCACCATCGACATCACCTTCACCGGCTCCGCGGGCCAGTCCTTCGGCGCCTTCATCCCGCGCGGGCTCACGCTCCGCCTCGAGGGCGACGCCAACGACTACGTCGGCAAGGGTCTCTCCGGCGGTCGCGTGGTGATCCGTCCGGAGCGTACGGCCGGGTTCAAGGCCGAGGAGCACATCATCGCCGGCAACACGCTGGCCTACGGCGCCACCAGCGGGCGGATCCACATCCGCGGTGGTGTGGGGGAGCGGGCCGCGGTCCGCAACTCCGGTGCCAGCATCGTCACCGAGGGTGTCGGCGACCACGGCTGCGAATACATGACCGGTGGTCGTGTCGTCGTGCTCGGCCCGACCGGGCGCAACTTCGCGGCCGGTATGTCCGGCGGTATCGCCTGGGTCCTCGACTTCGCGGAGCAGCGGCTCAACGGCGAGCTGGTCGACGCCACCGGCGTCGAGGAGAAGTACGCCGGCGAGCTCGAGCAGCTCGTCCGCGACCACCTCGAGGAGACCGGCTCGGCCGTCGCCGAGGCGCTCCTGGCCGACTGGCCGAACTCTCTGACCCGCTTCACGCAGGTCATGCCCAGTGACTACAAGCGCGTGCTCGAAGCCCAGGAGGAGGCCCTCGAGGAGGGCCTCGACGAGGACGAGGCCGCGCAGCGAATTATGGAGGTCCTCCATGGCTGACCCGAAGGGTTTTCTGAAGAACGGCCGTGAGGTCGCGACCCGTCGTCCCGTCGAGGAGCGGGTCAAGGACTGGCACGAGGTCTACCCGGGCAAGATCGGCAAGACCCTGCTGCCGATCATCAACACCCAGGCCTCACGCTGCATGGACTGCGGCATCCCGTTCTGCCACCAGGGCTGCCCGCTCGGCAACATCATCCCGGAGTGGAACGACCTGGTCTGGCGCAACGACTGGGAGGGTGCCTCGGAGCGTCTGCACGCGACCAACAACTTCCCCGAGTTCACCGGTCGTCTCTGCCCGGCCCCGTGCGAGGCCGCCTGCGTGCTGGGGATCAACCAGCCCGCGGTGACCATCAAGAACATCGAGGTCTCGATCATCGACAAGGCCTGGGACGCCGGCCACGTCAAGCCGCAGCCGCCTGAGTGGCTCTCCGGCAAGGCGGTCGCCGTCATCGGCTCCGGCCCCGCAGGCCTGGCCGCCGCCCAGCAGCTCACCCGAGCCGGCCACACCGTGGCCGTCTACGAGCGGGCCGACAAGATCGGCGGGCTGCTGCGCTACGGCATCCCGGAGTTCAAGATGGAGAAGTCGCAGGTCGACCAGCGCCTGGCGCAGATGCGCCGCGAGGGCACGGTCTTCCGCGCGGGCGTCGACGTCGGCACCGACATCACCGGCGCCCAGCTCCGCGACCGCTACGACGCCATCGTGCTGGCCAACGGCTCCACCGTCGGCCGCGACCTGCCGGTTCCCGGGCGCGAGCTCGACGGGATCCACCAGGCGATGGAATACCTGCCGCAGTCCAACCGGGCCTCGCTCGGCGAGGCGGTCCCCGACCAGATCCTGGCCGAGGGCAAGCACGTCGTGATCATCGGTGGCGGTGACACCGGCGCCGACTGCCTCGGCACCGCGATCCGCCAGGGCGCGGAGTCGATCACGCAGCTCGAGATCATGCCGCGTCCGCCGGAGGACCGCCCCGACGGTCAGCCGTGGCCGACCTACCCGATGACCTATCGGGTCGCGTCCGCGCACGAGGAGGGTGGCGAGCGGGTCTACTCCGTGTCCACCAAGGAGTTCCTCGGCACCGAGGACGGCCGCGTACGCGCGCTGAGGCTCGTCGAGGTCGAGTTCGTCGACGGCAAGCTGGTCGAGAAGGAGGGGACCGAGAAGGAGATCCCGGCCGACCTGGTGCTGCTGGCCATGGGCTTCACCGGCCCGGAGAAGGACGGCCTCCTGACCCAGCTGGGTGTCGAGTTCGACGCTCGCGGCAACGTCGCCCGCGACGACTCCTTCGCCACCTCCGTCCCCGGCGTCTACGTCGCCGGCGACGCGGGTCGCGGCCAGTCGCTGATCGTGTGGGCGATCGCCGAGGGCCGCGCCGCCGCGGCCGCGGTCGACACCTACCTCACCGGCTCGACGAACCTGCCGGCGCCGATCCGTCCGACGGACCGGCAGCTGATGGTCTGAGTCAGACCTACCGAGGCACAACGGCGTGCCGACCACTGGCCCGGCACCCCCACTTCGGGGGTGTCGGGCCAGTCGGTTCTCAGCCCTCGGATCGGAGGATCCGACAGAGTTCGTACACGCATGTGGCGAGGAGTTTGTGGCACCTGTCCATTGACCCGGCGCTCCGGTGTGAATGCTCGATGAATCTCCGCAGAGAGACGCCCCGCGGGTGCTGGTTTGAACGATCCAGAGGGGTAGTCTGGGCTCCCGTGAGAAGAGCGAAGATCGTCTGCACCCTGGGACCCGCCGTCGGGACGGAGCGTCGCATCCGCGAGCTCGTCTACGCAGGCATGGACGTGGCCCGGATGAACATGAGCCATGGGTCCCACGACGATCACTCCAGCAACTACGCGCTGGTGCGGGAAGCGGCTGCGGCGAGCGGACACAGCGTCGGCATCTTCGCCGACCTGCAGGGGCCCAAGATCCGCCTCGAGCGCTTCGAGGAGGGGTCGGCCATCCTCCACCGGGGTCAGCCCTGGACCATCACCACGCGCGAGGTGACCGGCAACGACAAGATCTGCGGCACGACCTACAAGGGCCTGCCGGGCGACGTGAAGGTCGGCGACCCGATCCTGATCGACGACGGCAAGCTGCGCCTGCGGGTCACCGCGGTCGACGACACCGACGTCCACACCGAGGTCCTGGTCGGCGGACCGGTCTCCAACAACAAGGGCATCAATCTCCCCGGCGTCGCGGTCTCCGTCCCGGCCCTGTCCGAGAAGGACGAGGAGGACCTGCGCTTCGCTCTCAAGCTCGGCGTCGACATGGTCGCGCTCAGCTTCGTGCGCAACGCGAAGGACTACGAGGACGTCCGCAAGATCATGGACGAGGAGGGGCGTGTCGTCCCGGTCATCGCCAAGATCGAGAAGCCGCAGGCGATCGACAACCTCGACGAGGTCATCGCCGCCTTCGACATGTTCATGGTCGCCCGCGGTGACCTCGGCGTGGAGTGTCCGCTCGAGGAGGTCCCTTTCCTGCAGAAGCGGATCATCGAGCTGGCCCGCCTCAACGCCAAGCCGGTCATCGTCGCCACCCAGATGCTCGACTCGATGATCGCCAACCCGGCACCGACCCGCGCCGAGGCCAACGACGTCGCCAACGCCGTCCTCGACGGCGCCGATGCCGTGATGCTCTCCGCCGAGACGAGCGTGGGGGACTATCCGATCCACACCGTGGAGACCATGGCCCGCATCATCGCCGCCACCGAGCGGCACGCCTTCTCCCGCGACGGCTCCGCCGCTGCCGAGCTCAGCCGCATCGAGTGGGACCCGCACACCCGCTCCGGGGTCATCGCCAAGGCCGCCGCCGAGGTCGCCGACCGGGTCGATGCGAAGTATCTGGTCGCCTTCACCACCTCCGGCGACTCCGCCCGCCGTCTCTCCCGGCTGCGCAACCCGATCCCGTTGCTCGCCTTCACCCCCTCCGATGCCGTACGCAGCCAGCTCGCGCTCAGCTGGGGCACCGAGACCTTCCGCACCGACGAGGTCGAGCACACCGACGAGATGGTCCGTCAGGTCGACGAGAACCTGCTCAAGCTCGGCCGCGTCGAGGAGGGCGAGCTCGTCGTCATCATCGCCGGCTCGCCTCCCGGCATCCCCGGCTCCACCAACGCCCTGCGCATCCACCGCATCGGCGACGCGATCAACGAGGTCGCGCCCGCCTACGAGCGCAAAGGCTAGCTCTTCGGGCCGATCAACGCGTCGAGCGCCGCGACCGCCTCGCGGCGCGAGACGCTGATCGTCTTCCAAGAGGACTGGCGCCACGGGATGTCGACCAGATCGAGCGCCCAGGTGCACAGGTCGCGGATGTCGTCGGAGTGATTGACGCACTGCCAGCGGCCGTACTCGTAGCGCTTCTTCTCTCCTGCGACGACTCGGGTCGCCCAGTTGTTCACCCGACAGCCGTCCGAGTGGAACAGTCCCCGTAGGAACGGGCCGGGGTGAGCGGTCACGATCTCCTTCTGCCAGTCCTCCAAGGCGATCGTGCGCTCGTGTTTGTGGCCGGGACCGAGTTGAGGAAACAGGCAGGGGAGGTGTTTCCACGAGATCGTGGTGATCACAGCTCCCGGGACCAGACGAGTATGTGGACGACCGCCAGGTTCGACCCGAGCCATCAGAGCGATGAGGTGCTGGTTGATATCGGGGTGCTTCAGGTCGTTGATGATGTGCAGGTTGAACACGCCGCGGCGGCACTCGCTGATGTGTCCGTCCCCGAGATACCAGCCAAGAATCTCGGCGTACGCCTCGTCGTCGAGGTCGGCACCGTCGCATCGTGGGCATGGTGGCGCGAGATGGGTCTGGCCACGGACGACCCCACCACGTTGGTAGAGCCTTCGCCATCGACGGATCGTCTTGATCGCAACGCCGTGCTTCGCCGCGTTGTCCGCGTCGCGCATCCCGTCATCAGAGCAGCGCAATGCACTGTCGACGACAAACTGGGGGCGGACGTGTGGCACACAGTCATCATGCGTGTGACCACCGACATTTCGTGGTGCCGGATGTGGGATTCGAACCCACAAGCCCTTTCGGGCAACGGTGTTTGAGACCGCAGCGTATGCCGTTCCGCCAATCCGGCTGGATCAGGAGAAAATCTACCGGACCGTGGGCGGAATCACTGCACCGGGACGTGCCCGTGATGGCCTAGTCTGTGCTCGTGACGGAGAGCAACCCCAGCAGCACCCCGGAGAGCCAGGCGCGGCGTACGGTCGTCATCGCGGAGGACGAGGTCCTGATCCGGATGGACCTCAAGGAGATGCTCACCGAAGAGGGCTACGAGGTCGTCGGTGAGGCCGGTGACGGCAAGGCCGCGATCGAGCTCGCCACCGAGCACCGACCCGATCTGGTGATCCTCGACGTGAAGATGCCGGTGCTCGACGGGATCGCGGCCGCGGAGGCGATCGCGCGCGACCGGATCGCCCCGGTCGTCATGCTGACCGCGTTCTCCCAGCGTGACCTGGTGGAACGGGCCCGCGATGCGGGGGCGATGGCCTACCTCGTCAAGCCGTTCAACATCACCGACCTGGTGCCTGCGATCGAGCTGGCGGTGAGCCGCTTCCAGGAGCTCGCCCAGCTCGAGAAGGAGGTCGCCGGCCTGACCGACAGGCTGGAGACCCGCAAGGCGGTCGACCGGGCCAAGGGGATCCTGCAGGAGGGGCTCACGCTGAGCGAGCCCGAGGCGTTCCGGTGGATCCAGAAGACCGCGATGGACCTGCGTCTGTCGATGCGCCAGGTCGCCGAGGGCGTCATCGAGCACGGGGTCAGCGGGCCACGTACCTGAATCCGTGTAAACAGCACGTCACAGATCGGTTGCGGTCCTGGATGGGGGACAACCTGTGGCTTGTTCGTGGGTGACGTCGGCCTAGACTGCCCGCGCGGATCCGGCTGACCAGCGTGTTCAGCTGGTGCCAGGATCCGTCCTCAGGACACACAGGCAGGAGTACCCACGTGCGCAAGCGGCTCTACAGAGTCCTCGTCGCGCTCATCGGTGCGCTGATGGTGCTGTTGGTGGGGAGCGCGGGTGCCGCACAGGCAACCGCCACCCCACCGCCGGACGCCACCGCGATCCAGGTGACGCTTCAGGACGAGGCCAACAAGGATGCCCAAGGCAATCCGAAACCGATCTCGGGAGTGACCCTCGAGGTCAGCAAGGATGGCGAGAAGGCCGGCGAGGGCGTCACCGACGCCAAGGGCGTGGCGATCATCGTCGTCGAGGAGCTCGGCAAGTACACCGTGACCCTCGACGAGAAGACCCTGCCTGAGGGGACGGTCCTCGATGAGGACACCAAGAACGAGGCCACCGTCCAAGTACGCTTCCAGGGCCCCAACAACCGGGCGATCTTCCCGATCGGCGTCACTGCCGGTGAGCAGTCGAACTTCGCCAAGGACCTCGCCCAGAACCTCCGGGCGGGCATCGTCTTCGCTCTGGTCCTGTGTCTGGCCGGTCTCGGCTTCTCGCTGATCTTCGGCACGACCGGCCTGTCCAACTTCGCCCACGGTGAGCTGCTCACCTTCGGCGCGGTGATGGCCTGGACCTTCGACCAGATCTTCAAGACCGGTGGCCTGGCCACGGTGTCGGTGATCCTGTCCGGCGTCATCGCGGTCGCCCTCGGTGGCCTCGGTGGCTACGTCCAGGACAAGGTGCTGTGGGGCCCGCTGCGCCGGCGCGGCACCGGTCTGATCGCGATGATGATCGTCTCGATCGGCCTGGCGATCTTCCTGCGCTACCTGTTCCAGTACTTCTACGGCTCCTCGACCCGCTCGCTGTCGCAGTACAGCGGCCAGCAGCGCGAGCAGCACTGGTACTACCTCGGCCTCTCGCTCTCCGACCGCGAGGCGATCATCGTCGTCATCTCGATCGTCACGATCACCGCGGTGTGCGTGTGGATGGCCAAGAGCCGGATGGGCAAGGCGATGCGCGCGGTCTCGGACAACCCTGCGCTGGCCGCGTCCTCGGGCCTCCGGGTCGACAGCGTCATCACCAACGCGTGGGTGATCGGTGGGGCGCTGACCGCACTGTCGGGTGTGCTCTACGCGATGCAGCTTCAGGTCAACAGCTTCATGGGCATGCGGATCCTGCTGGTCATCTTCGCCGCGGTCACCCTCGGTGGCCTCGGCACGATCTGGGGCGCCCTGGTCGGCTCGATGGTGATCGGGCTCGTCTACGAGCTCGGACCGCTGTTCGGCGTACCCACCTCGATCAAGGAGGTCGGCCCGCTGCTGATCATGATCGTGATCTTGCTGGTGCGGCCCCAGGGCATCCTGGGTCGTAAAGAGCGGCTCGGGTAGGAGAGACAATGGATATTCTCGACATTCTCCGGGCAGGGCTGCAGCAGGCGCTGGGCCCGCAGGCGATCGTCTTCGCCCTGGCCGCGATCGGCCTCAACATCCACTTCGGCTACACCGGGCTGCTCAACTTCGGCCAGGCCGGGTTCGTCGCGGTCGGTGCGTACGGTCTGGCCGTCTCCGTGGTCACCTTCGACGCCCCGTTCTGGCTCGGCATCATCATGGCGCTGGTGGCGCCGCTGGTGCTCGCCGTGATCCTGGGTGTGCCGACCCTGCGTCTGCGCGCCGACTATCTGGCCATCGTCACGATCGCCGCGGCCGAGGTGCTGCGGTTCGTCTTCGGTGCGGTGGAGACCAAGGACACCTTCGGTGGCTCCAACGGGCTCAACGGCTTCGCCCGGCCCTTCCAGCAGGCCAACCCCTACGACAGCGGCATCGACCTGGGCATCATCTCGTTCGGCCGCAACGACCTGTGGTCCCTGACCGTGGGCTGGATCCTGGTCGCGCTGTGCTGCGTGCTCGTGTGGGCGCTCATGCGCAGCCCGTGGGGCCGCGTGCTCCGCTCGATCCGCGAGGACGAGGACGCGGTGCGCTCGCTGGGCAAGAACGTCTTCGCCTACAAGATGCAGGCCCTGGCGCTCGGTGGCGTCATCGGTGGTCTGGGCGGCATGTTCCTGGCGCTCAAGCAGGCCTCGGTCGTGCCGAGCGACTACTCGACCCTGATGACCTTCTACGCCTTCGCCGCGCTGCTCCTCGGTGGCGCTGCTCGGGTGATGGGTCCCGTCATCGGCTCGATCCTGTTCTGGTTCCTGATCGCGGGGCTAGGCTCGTTCTTCAGCCAGTCGGCTGGTGAAGGTGGCTGGATCCCGTCGGTGATCATGACCGACACCCAGGCCAGCGTGATCCGCTACATCGTGCTGGGTCTGGCCATCATGCTGCTGATGATCTTCCGACCGCAGGGGATCTTCGGCGACCGTAGGGAGATCGCGATCGATGGACGCTGACATGACTGACCAGACGAACGCAGAGAAGAACTCGGAGAGCAAGACCGGGCCCGCGGGCCTGGTCGGCGTGAGCACCGAGCCGGGCGCCAAGAAGCCCGACCCGATCCTGGTCGCCGACAACATCACGCGTACGTTCGGAGGACTCACCGCCGTCGACGTCGACCACGTCGAGATCCAGCGAGGCGCGATCACCGCGCTGATCGGCCCCAACGGTGCCGGCAAGACGACGTTCTTCAACCTGCTGACCGGCTTCGACCAGCCGAACACCGGCTCGTGGAGCCTCGAAGGCAGGTCGCTCAAGGGCGTCGCTCCCTACAAGGTCGCCCGGCTCGGGATGGTGCGCACCTTCCAGCTCACCAAGGTGCTGGCCAAGCTCACCGTGATCGAGAACATGCGGCTGGGAGCCACCGGACAGAAGGGCGAGCGGTTCTGGGCCGCGCCGTTCAAGTTCCTGTGGGGCAAGCAGGAGGACGACGTCACCAAGAAGGCCGACGAGCTGCTCGCCCGCTTCCTGCTCGACAAGAAGCGCGAGGACTTCGCGGGGTCGCTC
This sequence comes from Nocardioides sp. NPDC057772, assembly GCF_042798075.1. Lineage (NCBI taxonomy): Bacteria > Bacillati > Actinomycetota > Actinomycetes > Propionibacteriales > Nocardioidaceae > Nocardioides > Nocardioides sp. NPDC057772. The sequence continues at coordinate 647 of NZ_JBHVKN010000017.1, read as the reverse complement.
TCCGGTGGCCAGCGCAAGCTGTTGGAGATGGCCCGGGCACTCATGGTCGACCCGGAGCTGGTCATGCTCGACGAGCCGATGGCGGGTGTGAACCCGGCCCTGAAGCAGTCGTTGCTCGGCCACGTGAAGTCGCTGCGCGACGAGGGCCGTACGGTCCTCTTCGTCGAGCACGACATGGACATGGTCCGCGACATCTCCGACTGGGTCATCGTGATGGCCCAGGGCAAGATCGTCGCGGAGGGCACGCCGGAATCGGTCATGGCCGACCAGCGTGTCATCGACGCCTATCTCGGGGCCCACCACGACACCGACCTGAGCGAGCTCGACGAGGAGCGGCTCGAGGCCGAGGTCGAGGCAGAGATCGCCCAAGAGGAGGACGCGAAGTGACTTCCACCGATGCGGAGAAGTTCCGCGAGAAGCACCTGAGCGAGGCCGAGGGTGCGGTGCTGCGGGCCGACGGCCTCATCGCCGGTTACCTTCCCGGGGTCAACATCCTCAACGACACCGACCTCTACTGCCAGCCCGGCGAGCTGGTCGGCATCATCGGCCCCAACGGCGCCGGCAAGTCGACGCTGCTCAAGGCGGTCGCCGGCCTGCTGCCCGCGGAGAGCGGCAAGGTCTACACCGACGGCCAGCCCTCGCTCCTC